>NZ_JAQISV010000040.1:0-74663 GCF_048569675.1 Geodermatophilus sp. CPCC 206100 | reverse complement strand
GGGCGCGCCCTCGGGGGCGGCGTCCCGGGCGCGGTCGGCGGGTCGCTCGGCCGCGCGGTCGGCCGGCCGCTCGGCGTCCCGGCCGGAGTCGCCGCGGGAGCGGGTCGGGCGCCCGGCGCGCGGGTCGAGCCGCGGGGGGAGCGGGCGGCCGGCAGGGCCCTGCTCGGAGCGGTCTCGGCTCACGGTGTCCTCACTTCGGGTGGTCAGCAGTGCCGGTCGCACTCGGCGAGCGGCTCCGCCGGTCGGACTCGACCGGCCGGCGTCGGCCGGAGGCGGCCGGTCGCGGCGACGCGGAGGGGTCGGCGGGGCCCAGGTTAGTCAGCCCCGGGTGCCGCCGACGGCGACCGACACGGGACCGTCCCGTCTCACCGGGAACCGCCGTCCCCCCGGTCACCACCGGGCGCAGACGTCACACCTCGTGATGATGACCCCGGCCCTCGGTCACGGCAGGATCGGGACATGCGCGTTTTCGTCACCGGGGGAGCGGGCTTCATCGGGTCCCACTACGTCCGGACAATGCTCACCGGTGGCTACCCCGGCTACGAGGACGCCGAGGTGACCGTCTTCGACAAGCTCACCTACGCCGGCAACCTCGCCAACCTGGCCCCGGTCGCCGACAGCCCGCGGTACCGCTTCGTGCGGGGCGACATCTGCTCCGCCGCCGACCTCGACGCCGCCCTGCCCGGGCACGACGTCGTGGTGAACTTCGCCGCCGAGTCCCACGTGGACCGGTCCATCAGCGGAGGCGCCGCCGACTTCGTCCTCACCAACGTCCTCGGCGCCCAGCAGGTGTTCGCCGCGGCCGTGCGGCACGGCGTCCGCCGGGTCGTGCACGTCTCCACCGACGAGGTGTACGGCTCGATCGACGAGGGGTCCTGGACCGAGCAGCACCTGCTCGAGCCCAACTCGCCGTACTCGGCGGCCAAGGCCGGCGGCGACCTGATCGCCCGCGCGTACGCGCAGACCTACGGGCTGGACGTCTCGATCACCCGCTGCAGCAACAACTACGGGCCGTACCACTTCCCGGAGAAGGTCATCCCGCTGTTCGTGACCAACCTGCTCGACGGGCTCCCGGTACCCCTCTACGGCGAGGGCGCCAACGTCCGCGACTGGCTGTTCGTCGACGACCACTGCCGCGGCATCCAGCTGGTCCTGGAGCAGGGCCGCGCCGGCGAGTTCTACAACATCGGGGGCGGCCGCGAGCTGTCCAACCGGGAGCTCACCGAGAAGCTGCTCGAGGCCACCGGCCGCGACTGGAGCTACGTCGAGCACATCGTCGACCCGCGCGGCGGGGGGCACGACCTCCGGTACTCGGTGGACTTCGGCCGGACCGCCGCCCTGGGCTACGCGCCGCGGATGACCTTCGAGGAGGGCCTGGCGCTCACCGTGCAGTGGTACCGCGACAACCGGGCCTGGTGGGAGCCGCTCAAGGCCGCCACCGCCCGGGCGTGACCGCCGCCCCGGTCGCCTGGCTGGTCACCGGCGCCCGCGGCCAGCTGGGGGGCGACCTGCGCGCCCTCCTGGCCGGGCGCCCGGCCGACGACGTCACCGCGCTGGACCGCGCCGGGCTGGACCTCACCGACGAGGCGCGGCTGCGGGCCGTCCTCCGCGACTGGCTGGCCGGTGCGAGGCGCCGGGGTCTGCGGCCCGTCCTGGTCAACGCCGCCGCCTACACCGCCGTCGACGCAGCCGAGGCCGACGAGGAGACGGCGCTGCTGGTCAACGGCCGCGCGCCCGGGTGGATGGCCGAGGAGCTGGCGGGCGCCGGCCGGCTGGTGCACGTCTCCACCGACTACGTCTTCGACGGCGCCGCGACCGAGCCCTACCCCGTCGACGCGCCGCTGGCGCCGCGGTCGGCGTACGGGCGCACCAAGGCGGCGGGGGAGCGGGCCGTCGCCGCCGCCGGCGGGGACGCCGTCGTCGTCCGCACCGCCTGGGTGTACGGGGCCCACGGGGCCAACTTCGTCCGCACGATGGCGGGGCGGGCGGCCGCCGGAGCGCCGGTGTCGGTCGTCGACGACCAGGTCGGCTCGCCCACCTGGTCGGCCGGGCTGGCGGCCGGGCTGGTCGCCCTCGGCCTCCGCGCCGAGCCGGTGCCCCCGGTGCTGCACCGCACCGACGCCGGCGCGGTGAGCTGGTTCGGGCTGGCCCGCGCGGTGTACGAGGAGCTCGGCGCCGACCCGGTACTGGTGACGCCGACGACGACCGCGGCCTTCCCCCGTCCGGCCCCCCGGCCGGCGTTCTCGGTGCTCGACGGCAGCAGCTGGGACGCCGCCGGGCTGCCGGCCCCGCAGCCGTGGCGGGAGGCGCTGCGCGCAGCGCTGGCCGACCCCGGTCTCCGGGCCGGCCGACCGATCTGACCCAGGTAGTCCGCCCGTCCGGCTCAACACCGGGCGACCCGGTGCCGAGAGGAACGAGTGGGCCGCGTGTGACGGGAGGGTCGCGCCGGCCGCTCGTACATCGGAGGACCTGCTCGTGCGCCGTCGCCTGACCGCCGGACTGCTCGTCTTCACCGGCGTGACCGGGGCACTGCTGGTGCTCCCCGTCTCCGCTCCACCCACCCCCGACGCGGAGCCGGTGCAGACCGCCGCCGAGGCGGTGCCGATGGGGTCGGTCGACGACCCCGCCCCCCGGGCGGAGGTGCAGGAGGGGACCAGCGACCCGGTCGACGGCGCGCCGGAGGGGGTGCCCACCCTCGCGGTCAGCCGGACGGGGGTGTCCTTCTCCCTCGTCGGCGTCACCTGGGAGCGCGACCCGGAGGTCACCGACACCCTCGTGCAGGTCCGCGTGCAGGACGCCGCCGGGCAGTGGGGCGACTGGACCGAGGTCAGCGCCGAGGACGCCGGCGCGGACGCGGGGCAGGGTGCCCTGGCCGACCGCAGCGGCACCGCCCCGCTGTGGACCGGCCCGAGCACCGGTGTCGAGGCCGAGCTGGTCACGCGTGCGGGCGCGCAGCCCCGCGACGTCCGGCTCGACCTCATCGACCCCGGCACCAGCCCGGCCGACACGGCGCTCGGCGAGCCGGACATCCAGGACACCGCGGACGCCGCGATGGCCATGCCGCCGGTGTTCTCCCGGGCCCAGTGGGGCGCCGACGAGCGGATCCGCACCTGGGGTCCGCAGAACGCCGCCTCGCTCAAGGCCGCGACCCTGCACCACACGGCCGACACCAACAACTACACGGCCGACGACGTGCCGGCGATGATGCGGTCGATCTACCGCTACCACACGGTGAGCCTGGGCTGGGGCGACATCGGCTACAACGTGATCGTCGACAAGTTCGGCCGGCTCTGGGAGGGCCGCTACGGCGGGCTGGCCAGCACCGTCATCGGCGCCCACGCCGGCGGCTTCAACACCGGCACGTTCGGCGTCTCGATGCTCGGCAACTACGACGCGGTCGACACGACCCAGCCCATGGTCGACGCGGTCTCGGCGATCATCGCCTGGAAGTTCGACCTGTTCGGCGTCGACCCGCGCGGCAGCACGGTGCTGACGTCGGGCGGGGGTGGCACCTCGAGGTACGCGGCGGGGGCGAAGGTGACCCTCCCGACGATCTTCGGGCACCGCGACGTCGGCAGCACCGCGTGCCCCGGCCGCTACGGCTACGCGCGGCTCGGCGAGATCCGCGACTCGGTGACCCGCCGGATCGCCGCGTCGCGGACGCCGGTCACCGACCGCGAGCGCAACGACCCGTGGGCCGCCGGGCAACTGGGCCCGGCGACGACGCCCGAGTGGCCCACCAGTGGCCGGGACGGGCAGTACCGCTTCTACGCGAACGGCGCGATGTACTGGTCGGCCTCGACGGGCGTGCACTTCGTCCTCGGCGACCTGTTCACCCGGTGGGCACAACTGGGCTACGAGCGCAGCCCCCTGGGCTACCCGACCCAGGACACCTACTCCACCGGCGGCGGCGACGCCCGCTACAACCTCTTCCAGAACGGCGCCATGTACTCCTCGCCGTCGGCCGGCGTCCACCACCTGCTCGGCGCCACCCACCGGCGGTGGGTGGAGCTCGGCTGGGAGGGCAGCCCGCTGGGCTACCCGACCACGGACACGGCGCCGACCCGGGACGGGGACGCGCGCTGGACCGGCTTCCAGGGCGGCGCGATCTACGAGACCCCGCGCAACGGGGTGCGGGTGCTCATGGGCGACGTCTACGCGGCCTGGGCGGCGTCGGGCTGGGAGCACGGGCCGCTGGGCTTCCCGGTCGGCGACGCCCTGCCGACCGGCGGCGGCGACGCGACCTGGCAGGCGTTCGAGCACGGGGCGGTCTACGCCTCACCGGCCGGCGTCCACCACCTGCTCGGCGCCACCCACCAGCGGTGGGCCGCGCTCGGCTACGAGCACGGCGCCCTGGGCTACCCGACGACCGACACGGCGCCGACCCGGGACGGGGACGCGCGCTGGACCGGCTTCCAGGGCGGCGCGATCTACGAGACCCCGCGCAACGGGGTGCGGGTGCTGCTGGGCGACGTCTACGCGGCCTGGGCGGCATCGGGCTGGGAGCACGGGCCCCTGGGCTTCCCGGTCGGCGACGCCCAGCCGACCGGCGGCGGCGACGCCACCTGGCAGGCGTTCGAGCACGGGGCGGTCTACGCCTCGCGCACCGGCGTCCACCACCTCGTCGGCGACGTCTACCAGCGGTGGGCCGCCCTCGGCTACGAGCACGGCACCCTGGGCTACCCGACCTCCGACGTCCAGGCCGTGCCGGGCGGCCGGGGCCGGTTCGCCACCTTCGAGAACGGAGCCCTCTACGTGAGCGCCGCGGGTGGTGCCCGCATCGTGCAGGGCCCGATCCGCACCGCGTGGGAATCCACCGGCGGCGCCGCCGGACCGCTCGGGCTGCCGACGGGGGACGTCCTCCCGACCGGAGGTCGCGACGCCACGTGGCAGGCCTTCGAGCACGGGGCGGTCTACGCCTCCCGCACCGGCGTCCGCTTCCTCGTCGGGGACGTGTACCGGCGGTGGGCCGCCCTCGGCTGGGAGCAGGGCACCCTCGGCTACCCGACCGCGGACCCCCGGCAGCTGGGCAACCCGGGGGACTGGGGCCAGCAGGCGCAGGACTTCGAGGGCGGGTCGGTCGTCCGGACCACGGCGGGCACCTGGGTCGTGCCCGGTGACACCGCCCGCCTGTGGCGGAGCCTCGGTGCCGAGCGCAGCGTCCTGGGCGTCCCGACGTCGGACCAGTGGCCGACCCGGGACCGTGACGGCCGCTACGTGCTCTTCGCCAACGGGGCGGTCTACTGGTCGCCGGCCACCGGCACCCACGAGATCGTCGGCCCGGTGCACCAGCAGTGGGTGGCCCTCGGCTGGGAGCACGGCCGCCTCGGCTACCCGGTGTCGGGGTCGATCCCGACGGCGACCGGCTGGCGGACCGACTTCCAGGGCGGGTCGATCAGCTACGACACCACCACCCGGCAGACCGCGGTGACCTACCGGTGAGGCACAGCCGACACAGCCACTCCACGTGACCCACGGGCCACGGGGGACCGGTCCGTATCAGAGGGTGCCGACAGGCCGCGGGTAGCGTGGCGTCCATGACCGCACCCGCACTCGATCCGGGCGTGCGGAGCTGGCGGAAGGCCGTCGATGACCTCCAGCAGGGGTGGGGGCAGCGCCAGCTGTGGGGACACCTCGGCTGGCAGGACATCCGTCAGCGCTACCGCCGCTCGGTCCTCGGGCCGATCTGGATCACCATCAGCATGGCCGTCACGGCGGTCGCGCTGGGCATCCTCTACGCCGGCCTGTTCGACGTCGAGCTGTCGGTCCTGCTGCCGCACGTGCTCGTCGGCTTCATCGTCTGGAACTTCATCAGCGGGTGCATCGGCGAGGGCTCCGAGGTGTTCATCGCCAACGAGGGCCTGATCAAGCACCTGCCCGCGCCGCTGTCGGTGCACGTCTACCGGCTGGTGTGGCGGCAGCTGCTGTTCTTCCTGCACAACCTGCTCGTCTACCTGGTGATGCTGCTGGTGTTCCCGCAGCCGCTGCACTGGACGGTGATCGCGGTGCTGCCGGCGCTGGTGCTGCTGGCGCTCAACGGGGCCTGGGTCGCGCTGGCCGTCGGCATCATCACCACCCGGTTCCGCGACATCCTGCCCATCACGCAGAGCGTCGTGCAGCTGATGTTCTTCCTCACCCCGATCGTCTGGATCTACGACGACCTGGTGAACAGCCCCAACCCGGCCATCGCCGAGCGCGCGCGGCTGGCGGAGTTCAACCCGTTCCTGCACTTCCTGGAGATCATCCGCCGTCCGCTCCTGGGTCAGGACCAGGTGTGGCGGCACTGGGTGGTCGTCCTCGTCATCACGGTGGTCGGCTGGGCGCTGACGATGGTCGTCCTGCGCCGCTACCGGTCCCGCGTCTCCTACTGGGTGTGACTGTGTCCGAGAGCACCGTTCCGGTCAGCATCATGACCAAGGACGCCTGCGTCGACTTCCCGATCTTCGATGCCAAGAGCCGGTCGCTGAAGAAGACCGTCATGGGGCTGGTCGGCGGCAACATCGACAGCGGCGCCAAGGTCCCCATCATCGAGGCGCTGCGGGACATCACCGTGACCCTCGAGCACGGGGCCCGCGTCGGTCTGGTCGGTCACAACGGGGCGGGCAAGTCGACGCTGCTGAGGCTCCTGTCGGGCATCTACGAGCCCACCCGCGGCGTGGCCGAGGTCCGCGGTCGGGTGGCGCCGGTGTTCGACCTCGGCGTCGGCATGGACCCCGAGATCTCCGGCCTCGAGAACATCATGGTCCGCGGGCTGTTCCTCGGCATGACCCGCAAGCAGATGCAGGACCGGGTCGACGACATCGCCGACTTCACCGAGCTCGGCGACTTCCTGCGCATGCCGCTGCGCACCTACTCCACCGGCATGCGCGTCCGCCTCGCCCTCGGCGTGGTGACCAGCATCGACCCGGAGATCCTGCTGCTGGACGAGGGCATCGGCGCGGTCGACGCGGCCTTCCTCGAGAAGTCCAAGCAACGGCTGGTCCAGCTGGTCGAGCGGTCCGGGCTGCTGGTGTTCGCCTCCCACTCCGACGAGTTCCTCCGCGAGCTGTGCGACACCGCGATCTGGATGGAGCACGGCCGGATCAAGCAGCAGGGCGAGCTGGAGGACGTGCTGCGGGCCTACAAGGGCCTGCCCGCGTGACGGCCGCCGGAGTCCCCGCGACCGGCGAGCGCGTCGTCGCCGTCGTCGTCACCCGGCACCGCCGGGAGCTGCTCGGGCAGAGCCTCGCCGCGCTCGCCGGCCAGTCCCGGCCGGTCGACCACGTGGTCGTCGTCGACAACGGGCCCGACCAGCCGGTCGAGGACGTCGTGCGCGGCAGCGGCCTGCCGGTCACCTACCTGCCCAGCGAGCGCAACCTCGGCGGCGCCGGGGGGTTCGCGCTCGGCATGCTGCACGCGCTGGCCCTGGGCGCCGACTGGGTGTGGTGCGCCGACGACGACGGCCGGCCGGCCGACGCCGACGTCCTCCGCGTGCTGCTCGCCGCCGCCCGCGACCACGGGCTGGCCGAGGTCTCGCCGCTGGTCACCGACATGGCCGACCCCGACCGGCTGGCCTTCCCGCTGCGCCGGGGGCTGCGCTGGCGGCGCCGGCGCAGCGACTTCGCGGGGATCGACCTGCTGCCGCGCTACGCGTCCCTGTTCAACGGGGCGCTGTTCCGCGCCGACGCCCTCGACGTCGTCGGCGTCCCAGACTACCGGCTGTTCTTCCGGGGCGACGAGACCGAGATCCACCGCCGCCTGCTGCGGGCCGGCCTGCCCTTCGGCACCTGCACGGCCGCGGCGTACCTGCACCCCGAGGGGACCACGGAGTTCGAGCCGATCCTCGGTGGCCGGCTCTCGGCCCAGTACCCCGCCAACGAGGTCAAGCGCTTCTTCACCTACCGCAACCGCGGCTACCTGATGGCCCAGCCCGGCATGCGCTGGCTGTGGCCGCTGGAGCTGGTCCGCTTCAGCTGGTTCTTCCTCGTGTCCCGGCGGGACCCGGCCGGCTGGCGGGAGTGGCTGCGGCTGACCGCCGCCCCCCGCCGGGGGCGCTCCCCCCGCGCCAGGAGCCCGCCAGCACGAGGGACCCCCGGACGGCGGTCCCGCCCGGGCCTCTCTCGTGGTTGCCGGCCCCCGGGAGGGATTCCTCGATCAGACGCGGGTGTAGCCCCAGTCCTCGAACGCCTGCGACCAGCGGTCGACGGAGGTGAGCTCGCTGCCGGCCTCCCGGTAGCGACGCTGGATCTCCGGCCACTCCTGGTACAGCTGCCGCAGCAGCTGCGAGGACTGCCTCAGCAGCCGGCGGAAGGCCTGCGGGTCACGCTGGCGGAAGGTCACGCCCCGCCCGTCGGCCGTGCCCACCGTGGCGCTGTCCAGCCGCGACAGCAGGAACCACTGTGCGTCCTGGAACGCCAGGTTGAGCTCAGGCACGTCTCGCGCGGCCGGGTCGACCGGGGAGGCGTTGTGCGCGATCGCCTTGACCAGCGTCTTGCCGATCTGCACCGGGGACACCGGGATCCGGCGGAACCGCAGCGCCTCCGCCGTGCTCATCGACGGCAGCGGCAGGTCACCGGAGTTGGCCAGCACCCGGCCGTCGGGGTAGGTGGCGCGCTTCTCGCGGGCCCGCCCGATGGAGTCCGGCATGCCCTGGAAGAGGCCGTCGGGGCCGGCCAGGAGGTCCCGGTAGGCCATGTGGTGCAGCTCGACGGTCGAGTACTGCAGGTTGATGAGGAACCGGAGGTCGGCCTTCAGCATCTCGCGGAAGAGCTTGCCGCCGTGCTTGTGGGGCGAGTGCAGCGCCGCCGCGACGAGCCGGTTGCGGATGTGGAAGTAGGCCTGCCAGTCGCTGGCGTCGTCCTTGTCGCCCCAGGACAGGTGCCAGATCGCCGTGCCCGGCAGCGAGACCGTGGGGAAGCCGGCGGCGAAGGCGCGCAGGCCGTACTCCGCGTCGTCCCACTTGATGAAGACCGGCAGCGGCATGCCGATCGACTCGAACACCGTGCGGGGGATGAGGCACATCCACCAGCCGTTGTAGTCGACGTCGATCCGCCGGTGCAGGTCCGGCGACTCGCGCAGCGACTCCTCGCCGAAGTCGTGGAAGTACTCGGTGTTCGGGGCGTTCCGCCAGAAGAAGTTCGAGCGGTCGACGATCTCGCCCATGGTGTGCAGGACCGAACGGTCCTGGAGGGCCAGCATCTGACCGCCCACCAGCATCGGCTGGCGGGCGTAGGCGGCGAACGCCCGGGCGCGCAGGATGCTGTCCGGCTCGAGCTGGATGTCGTCGTCCAGCAGGATGTGGTGGGTCACGTCGCTGCGGGTGAACGCCTCGTGGATGGTCCGCGCGAAGCCGCCGCTGCCGCCGAGGTTGGGCTGCTCGACGATCCGCAGCCGCTCACCGAGCGCCGCGGCGACCTCCGGGTAGTGCGCGCTGTCGCGCACGTGCTTGTTGCCCTGGTCGGCCACGACGACCAGGTGCAGGGCGTCGCGCACGGTCTCGTCCTCGACGAGCGCGGTCAGCGCCGCCACCGCGTCGACCGGGCGGTTGTACGTGCAGATGCCGATGCCCAGCCGCGGCTGCTCGGCCGGGGCCTGCGGGGCGTACCAGCCGGCGTCGCGGATGGTGGTCGGCTCGTCGGTGGTGACGTCGAACCAGTACCAGCCGCCGTCGATGAAGGGCCCGAGGTCGAGCTCGAACTCCAGGGTCCGCTCCGCGCCGTTGTGGACGGCGCCGGTCACGTGCATGGACTCGCCGTCGGCCTTGGACCGGTAGACGTCGATCCGGCAGGTCCCGGAGACGGTCACCCGCAGGACGATCGAGTCGAGGACGCTCCAGCGCCGCCAGTAGCTGGCCGGGAACGCGTTGAAGTAGGTGGCGAAGGAGGTCTCCCAGCCGGCGTCCAGGTGCGCGGTGAAGCGGTCGGGGGACTTGGCGCGGCCGGAGTTGACCTCGTCGAGGTAGAGG
Source organism: Geodermatophilus sp. CPCC 206100 (assembly GCF_048569675.1). NCBI lineage: Bacteria > Bacillati > Actinomycetota > Actinomycetes > Geodermatophilales > Geodermatophilaceae > Geodermatophilus > Geodermatophilus sp. CPCC 206100. The sequence continues at coordinate 64,720 of NZ_JAQISV010000040.1, read as the reverse complement.
CTGCGCACCTTCCGCTGGTCGGCCGGGCGCGGCATGAGCACCCGCTGGAGGAGCTGGACCGCCTTCCCGGGGGCGAGCTCGTCCTCGGTGGGCTCGGCGACCACCTCGGGGGAGACCGGTGCGTCCGGGGCAACGATGAAGTCGGTGGTCATCAGGCGAGTCAGTCCTCCAGGCGGCCGTCGAGCGAGCCGCCCTCGTCGAAGAAGGGGCGGATGCGGTTGTCGAACATGCTCAGCGCCGAGCCGATGGCCATGTGCATGTCCAGGTACTTGTAGGTACCCAGCCGGCCGCCGAAGAGCACGCGCTTCTCGGCGGCCTCCTTCGTGGCCAGCTCCCGGTATCGCTCGAGCTTGGCGCGGTCCTCGGGGGTGTTGATGGGGTAGTACGGCTCGTCGCCGGTCTGGGCGGCGCGGGAGTACTCGCGGACGACCACGGTCTTGTCCTCGGGGTACTCGCGCTCGGGGTGGAAGTGCCGGAACTCGTGGATGCGCGTGAACGGCACGTCCTCGTCGGCGTAGTTCATGACCGACGTCCCCTGGAAGTCGCCGATCGGGAGGACCTCGGTCTCGAAGTCCAGCGTCCGCCAGCCCAGCTCCCCGGCCTCGTACCCGAAGTACTTGTCGATCGGGCCGGTGAACACGGTGGGGACGTCGCGGGGCAGCTCGTCGCGCACGTCGAAGTAGTCGGTCGACAGCCGCACCTCGATGTTCGGGTGGTCGGCCATGCGCTGCAGCCAGGCCGTGTAGCCGTCCGCCGGCAGGCCCTCGTAGGTGTCGTTGAAGTACCGGTTGTCGAAGGTGTAGCGCACCGGGAGGCGGGCGATGACCGCCGCCGGCAGCTCCGTCGGGTCGGTCTGCCACTGCTTCTTCGTGTACCCGCGGATGAAGGCCTCGTAGAGGGGCCGGCCGATCAGCGAGATCGCCTTCTCCTCGAGGTTCTGCGCCTCGGCCGTGTCGAACTCGCCCGCCTGCTCGGCGACCAGCGCCCGGGCCTCCTCGGGGGAGAAGCTCTTGCCGAAGTACTGGCAGATCGTGGCCAGGTTCATCGGCAGGGAGTAGGTCTGGCCCTGGTAGATGCTGAAGACCCGGTGCTGGTACTCGGTGAACTCGGTGAACTGGTTCACGTACTGCCACACGCGTTCGTTCGACGTGTGGAACAGGTGCGCCCCGTACACGTGCACCTCGATGCCGGTCTCCGGCTCGGGCTCGGAGTAGGCGTTCCCGCCGATGTGGTGGCGCCGGTCGAGGACGAGCACCTTCTTGTCCAGCTGGCTGGCCACGCGCTCGGCGACGGTCAGCCCGAAGAACCCGGAACCCACGACGACGAGATCTGGCCTGTCTTCGGTCACGCCTGGCGACGATACCGTCGCGCAGGCGCCTCCTCCCGTTGGCGACAGGGGTCCGGGCCGTCCCCTTCGGGGATTTTGCGACGGACCCGTCCCACTCGTCACACCCGTCCCGCGCGGGCCCCCGCACCCCGCGCGCCCCGGTGGGGTGTCACCCGTTCGGGTAGGTTGCCGCTACGTGGGGAACGAGGTCCTGGGGGAACTGAACCGGCATGCCGCTGCCATCGGCAGCGATCTGCGCCTGGTGCAGGGCGCCGGCGGCAACCTGAGCGGCAAGGACGGCGACCTGGTCTGGGTCAAGGCGTCGGGCACCCGGTTCGGGGAGGCGCTGCAGCGGCCGATCTTCGTCGGTGTCGACGGGCCGCGCGCCCGGGCCGAGGTGCTGAGCGTCGAGGACCTCCGGCACGTCGTCGTCGAGCTGGCCGACGAGCGGGCCGCCCGCCCCTCGATCGAGACCGCCCTGCACGTGCTGCTGCCGCACCGCTACGTCTTCCACGTGCACTCCGTGGGCGCGATCGCCGCCGCCGCCCAGCGGACACCGGCCGCCGTGCTGGACCGGCTGCGCGAGGTGGCGCCCACCGGCTGGGTGCCCTACGCCAAGCCCGGGATCGCGCTGGCCCGCGCCGTGCTCGCCGCCCAGGAGGAGGCCGGCCCGACCGAGGAGACGGTGTTCCTCCTCGGCAACCACGGGCTGCTGACCGCCGCGGCCACGGCCGACCGGGCGCGCGAGCTGATCGACGAGGCGGAGGCCGCCCTGCGCGGCGACGGCGACCGGCCGCTGGACGCCACCGCCGGCGACCCGGAGGTGGTCGCCCCGGCCGGGAGCCTGGACGCGGCGGCGGCCCGGCTGCTCACCGGCGGGGTGCTCACCCCGGACGAGGCGGTCTTCCTGGGCAGCCGGCCGTTCGCGGACGCGGCGGGCCGGGGTGGTTCCCTGGTGGTGACCCCCGAGGGGGGTGTGGAGGTCGACGGCGAGCTGTCGGCGGACGCGCGCGAGATCGCGCTGAGCTTCGTCGCGGTGGCGCAGCACGCCGACCCGGCGGCGCCGGTCCGGTACCTGGACGAGAACGAAGTCGGAGCACTGGTGGACTGGGAGGCCGAGAAGTGGCGACGCGGGATGGAGCGGTGAAGCCGCAGCTGGTGATCCCCATGACGGGGATCAGCTCGCGGTTCACCGCCGCGGGCTACGACCGGCCGAAGGCGCTCATCGAGCTCGACGGCGAGACGGTCATCGACCACGTGGTGGACATGTTCCCCGGGTGGGACGACGTGGTGTTCATTTGCAACGCCGACCACCTGGCCGATCCGCGGCTGCGGCTGCGCGAGCGGCTGCTCGAGCGCCGGCCGAACGGCCGCGTGGTCGAGGTGGCCGCGCACAAGCTCGGCCCGGGGCACGCCGTCCTGCAGGCCGCCGAGCACATCGCCCGCGACAAGCCGGTCGTCGTCAACTACTGCGACTTCACCTGCTACTGGGACGCCGACGACTTCGCCGACTACCTCTCCTCGGGCGTGGTGACCGGGGGCGCGATCCCGGCCTACCGCGGCTTCCACCCGCACATGCTGCACTCGACGTCCTACGCCTATCCGAAGATGGACGGCGAGTGGGTGGTCGACATCCAGGAGAAGAAGCCCTGGACCGACGACCCGAGCTCGGAGTTCGCCTCGTCGGGCACCTACGGCTTCGCCAGCGGCCAGGTGCTGCTCGACGCCCTCGCCCACCAGCAGGAGGCCGGCTACCTGCTCAACGGCGAGTACTACCTGAGCCTGACCTACAAGAGCGTCCTCGACCTGGGCCTGTCGGTCGGCGTGTACGAGCTGCAGCACTTCATGCAGTGGGGCACCCCGCAGGACCTCGAGGAGTACCGGGAGTGGTCGACGGCGATCGCGCACTGGATGCGCGGCCCGGCCGAGCCCGAGCCCGGCGCCACCCGCGTGGTGCTCGCCAGCGGTGCGGGCAAGCGGTTCGCCGACCTCGGCTACGCCCAGCCCAAGCCGCTGCTGGACGTCGCCGGGCGCACGCTCCTGGAGCACGCGCTGCTCGCCGTCCCGGGGTCCGAGTCGGTCGTGGTGACCCGCGCCGACCTCGGGGACGACGGCGCGGTCGCCGGGCTCGCCAAGCGGCAGGGCGCCACCGTCGTCGAGCTGGAGAAGCTCTCCCGCGGCCAGGCCGACTCCGCGCTGTCCGGGCTGCGCCCGCTGGCCGACAGCGCGGCGTCCCTGCCGGTCACCGTCACCTCCTGTGACGCGGTGCCGCGCCCGGCCCCCGGCGCCTTCGCCGCCGCCCTCGCCACCGCCGGCGAGGACGGCCTGGTGGTCTGGACCGCCCCCGGTTACCGGCTGGCCCGCCGCCGCCCGCAGCAGTACGGCTGGGTGACGTGGGACGACGCCGGCAGCCAGGTCGGCACGGTGACGCAGACGTGGCTGAAGGCCGAGCCCGACGACCCGGCCGCCGCCGGCGTCATCATCGGCACCTTCACCTTCCCGTCGGCGGCCCGCGCCGTCGCCGACGTGGAGGAGCTCTTGGCCAGCGACGAGACGGTCAACGGCGAGTACTACCTCGACAGCCTGGTGCGCCGCTTCCTCGAGGCCGGCCGCCCCGTGGTGGCGCTGCTGCTGGACAGCTTCGTCTCGCTGGGCACCCCCGACGAGTACGAGACCTTCCGCTACTGGCAGAGCTGCTTCCACAAGTGGGTGCACCACCCCTACGCCCTGGCGGCCGACCCGATGGTCCCGCCGACCGTCCGGGCCGACCTGGACCGTGCGTTCCGCGACTTCGTCCCGGTGGCCAGCGGCCGCCGACGGGCCTGACGGGCGGCCCGCGGGTGATGGGGGAACACCGGGGCCGGCGGGGCGGGCACTCGTGAGGGGCTCGCTGCTGCGCTTCCTGCTGGTCGGCGGGACGACCGTCGTCATCGACGCGGTGGTGTACCAGCTGCTGCTGCTGGGCGACGTGTCGCACGGCTGGGCCAAGGCGCTGGGCTTCATCGCCGGCGCGGTCTTCGCCTACGTGGCCAACTGGCGGTTCACCTTCCAGGGCCAGCACCACCGCTGGTCGCTGGTCGCCTTCGTCGTGGTCTACCTCTGCGCGCTGGGGCTCAACGTCGGCGCCAACGCGGCGGTGCTCGCGGTCGTGGGGGAGGAGCGCACCTGGCAGGTGGGCCTCGCCTTCCTCGTGGCCACCGGACTGTCCGCCGCGTGGAACTTCGTGGGCATGGCCCGCTTCGTCTTCCGGTCGTCGTCGCGCGACCCCGAGCCCCAGGAGGTGGGACAGCCCCGTGGCTGAGCCGACCCCGCGGACCCCCGCGTTCAGTCTCGTCATCCCCTGCTACAACGAGGCGAGGTCGCTGCCCGAGCTCGTGCTCCGGGCGCGCTTCACCGCCGAGGCCGGGGACGGCGAGGTCATCCTGGTCGACAACGGCAGCACCGACGACACCCCGGCCGTGCTGGCCCGCCTGCTCGACCCCGCCGACGACCGGGTGCGCTCCATCCGGGTCGACCCGAACGAGGGCTACGGCTGGGGCATCACCTCCGGGCTCGCCGTCGCCCGCGGCCGGATCGTCGGGTGGACCCACGCCGACCTGCAGACCGACCCCGCCGACGCGCTGCGGGCGCTGGCGGCGATGGAGGGCACCGAGCGGGCCTTCGTGAAGGGCCGCCGCTACGGCCGCCCGGCCGCCGACCGCGTCTTCACCGCCGGCATGTCGGTCTTCGAGACGGCGCTGCTGCGCCGGCGGCTGTCGGACATCAACGCCCAGCCGACGATGTTCTCCCGCGAGCTGCTCGACGAGTGGGGCACCCCGCCCAAGGACTTCGCGCTGGACCTGTTCGCCATGTACACCGCTGCCGAGCGCGGCTTCGAGGTCCGCCGCGTGCCGGTGATCTTCGCGCCCCGCCGTTTCGGGACGTCGTCCTGGAACGTCGACCTGGCCGCGAAGCGCAAGTTCATCAAGCGGACGGTGGACTTCAGCCTGGCCCTGAGGAAGAACCTGTGACGTTGTTGGTGGCCCACCGGCGCAACACCGCCGCCGAGCTGGCCGACACCCCGGCCGAGCTGGGGATCGAGATGGACATCCGCTCCTACGGGGACCGGCTCGTCGTCACCCACGAGCCGTTCGACCCGGGCGTGGACCTCGAGGAGTGGCTGGACGCCTACCGGCACGCCTTCCTGGTGGCCAACGTCAAGGAGGAGGGTCTCGAGCTGCGCGTGGAGGCGGCGCTGGCCGCCCGCGGCATCGAGGAGTGGACCTACCTCGACCAGTCCTTCCCGTTCATGGTGAAGACCCTGCGCCGCGGCGAGTCGCGCTGCATGGTGCGCATCTCGGAGTACGAGTCGGTGGACACCGCCCTGGCGCTGCAGCCGCGCGCGCAGTGGGTGTGGCTGGACTCGTTCACCGGCGCCCTGCCGCCGCGCGAGGACCTCGCGCGCCTCGCCGGCGCCGGCTACCGGGTCATGGTCGTCAGCCCCGAGCTGCAGGCGCGGGAGCCGGAGGCGGAGGTCGAGGGCATCCGCACCGCCCTCGCCGACGCCGGCCTGGCGCTGGACGCGGTCTGCACGAAGAGGCCGGCACTGTGGGGCTGAGAGAGCTCGGCCCCCGGCAGAAGCTGCTCCTGGGCGGCGGCCTCCTGCTGCGGGTCGTCCTGGTGGCCCTGCTCGTCCCCGCGGTGCAGCGCGCGTGGTTCGCGCCGTTCGTGGAGCACTTCGTCGAGAACCCGTCGTTCACGCCGTGGTCGGACTGGCAGGCCATCGGCGGCGTCGACCAGGCGTTCCCGTACGGCCCGCTCATGCTGGTCTGGTTCGGCATCTTCGGCCTGCTGACCTCGTGGCTGCCCGTCGCCTGGGCGGTGCAGCTCGGCATGGCGCTGGGCGTGCTGGCCGCCGACCTGCTCATCACCTGGCTGCTGCTGCGGACCGGCGGGTCGCGCCCGGGGCGGGCGGTCGTGCTCGCCGCCGTCTCGCCGATCCTCGTCTACGCGGCCTACGTGCACGGCCAGCTCGACCTCGTGCCGACCATGCTGATGTTCGCCTCGGTGCTCGCCTTCCGGCGGCGGCTGTGGTCCCTGGCCGGCGTCGCCGCCGGCCTGGCCATCGCGGTCAAGGCCAGCGCGATGCTGATCGTGCCCTTCGCCCTGCTGTTCCTGCTGCGCAACAGCCGGTACCGGGCCGGGCTGGGGCCCTACCTGTTCGGGCTCGCCCCGGGTGTGGCGCTGTTCCTCCTGCCGGCGCTGTCCGACGGGTACCGCGAGATGGTGCTCGGCACGCCGACCTTCGGGGCGGCCGTCGACTACGTCATCACCCTCGGCCCGGGGCTCAACGTGGTGCTGCTCCCGGTCGTGTACGCCGCGCTGCTCGCGGTGCTGTGGCGCTTCCGGCGGGCCAACCCCGACCTCGTGTTCACCGTGACCGCGGTCGCCCTCGCGGCGGTCGCCCTGCTGACCCCGGCCTCGCCCGGCTGGTTCCTCTGGTCGGTCCCGTTCCTGGCGGTCATCGCCGCCGGGACCGGCCCGCGGGTCCGCGCGGCGGTGTTCGTCTTCTGGGTGGCGGTCACCCTGTCGCAGGCGGTGACGGCCAGCGGCGCGGCGCCGCGCTGGGACGCCGAGCCGCTGGGCGCCGGCTTCTCCGACGTCGACCGCGGCGCGCTGGGCGCCAACACGTGGCTCCTCGACCTGCTGGCGACCGCGGCCGTCGTCACCGGCGCCATCGCGCTGACCATGGTGCTGCGCAGCGCCCTGCAGCAGTACGACGTCTACCGCCTCTCCCGGGCGCCGCTGTCGATGGCGGTCGCGGGGGACAGCGGCACCGGCAAGGACACGCTGTGCATCTCGCTGTCCGACGTCTTCGGCGAGCGGGCCACCTCGTTCCTCATGGGCGACGACTATCACCTCTACGAGCGGCACGCGCCGCTGTGGAACGTCACCACCCACCTGGACCCGGCCGCCAACGACCTGCCGCGCCTCACCCGGGACACCTTCCGGCTGCTCGCCGGCGAGGAGGTGTGGTGCCGGCACTACGACCACGCCCGCGGCCGGTTCACCAAGCAGCGCCCGATCGCGCACCGCGAGCTCGTCGTCGTCAGCGGCCTGCACGCCCTCACCAGCGGGGACGTGCGGTCGAAGGTCGACCTCACCGTGTTCACCGACATGGACGAGGTGCTGCGCCGGCGGCTCAAGATCGAGCGGGACGTCGGCGAGCGCGGTCACGCGCTGGCCGGGGTCCAGGCGTCCATCGACCGGCGCGAGGACGACCGCAACCGCTACATCCTCCCGCAGCGCCCGCTGGCCGACGTCGTCCTGCGGCTGGAGTCCGAGCGCTGCCTGCCGCCGGAGGACCAGCCGATGGACGCCCCGCTGTCCCTCCGCGTGGTCGCCCGCCTGCGCGGGCTGGCCTTCGCCGAGCGGCTGGCCCGCGCGTTGACCGCGGTCGGCGGCGTCCCCGCCCGGCTGGAGTACCTCAACGAGCCCGGAGTCGTCGAGCTCGTCGTCTCGCCGTCCCTGCTGACCCCGCGCGACGTGCGCAGCATCGCCCGGCACCTGCTCGACCGCCCGGAGGAGCTGTTCGTCGGCGACCCGGTGTGGCTCGGCGGCAGCCGCGGCGTCATGCAGTTGATCCTCGTCCTGGCGATGCTCGAGCGTCGTCGCAACAACCTGGAGTCCAGTCTCCGATGAACACCCCGCGCCTCCCCTCGCTCGTGATCTTCGATCTCGACGACACGCTGTACCCGTACGAGCCCAGCCACCGGGCGGGGACCGCCGCCCTGGTCCAGTTCGCCACCCGCGAGCTCGGGGTCAAGGACCGCGCCTTCCTCGACGTCTGGGACGGCGCCCGCAAGCGGGTCAAGGCCCGGCTCGGCGACACGGGCAGCTCGCACAGCCGGCTGCTCTACGGCCACGAGGCGATCGAGATGCTGGGCCTGCGCAGCCAGCCGGCGCTGGCGCTGGCCCTGGAGCAGGAGTACTGGCGGGAGTACCTGCTCGCCGCCAAGCTCCGCCCCGGCGCCCGCGACCTGCTCAGCACCCTGCGCTACAACAACATCCCGATCGCGATCGTCACCGACCTCACGGCGCAGATCCAGTTCCGCAAGCTGGTCCACCTCGAGCTCGACCAGGTCGTCGACCACGTGGTCACCTCCGAGGAGGCCACCACCGACAAGCTCGGGCTGGAGCCGTTCCGGGTGCTGTTCGACCGGCTGCCCCGCCAGGAGGCCAACCACGTGTGGTTCGTCGGCGACTCGGTGCCCGACGTCAACTGCATCGACCGGCTGATCGAGGAGGGGCTCATCGAGTCGGGCACCGGCTGGCTGCTGTCCGGGCGCGGCGACGCCCCGCCCGGTGCCCGGACCTGGGCCCGGCTGGAGGAGATCGAGAACGCCCTGCACGACCTCATCCCGGGCGGCCGGGAGGCGTCGGCTTGAGCACCTCCCCGGAGGCGCTGGCGCCGCGGCGCGTGGCCGACGGGACGCTGCCTGACGACGACGATCGCGCCCACCGTCCCGGTCCGGGCGGGTTCCGCGAGGGCCTGCTGGCCGTCGGCCTGTTCCTCGTCACCGAGGCCGCCCTCATGGCGGTCATCCGCGCCTGGCAGCCGCGGTTCTTCACCATCGACGACAAGCTGGCCCAGTACCTGCCGGTGTGGTCCTGGCTGGGGCGCCAGCCGGGGGTCGACGTCCCGCTCGTCGACCCGGACCAGGGGTCCGGCGGCGCGTTCGTCGCGGACCTGCAGTACGGCGTCCTCGACCCCCTGCACTGGCTGCTCGCCGACGTCCTCGGCCGGATGGACGGCCTGAACGCCGCCGGCTGGGGCCTGCACCTGCTCGCCGTCACCGTCCTGGGGCTCGGGGTGGTGGCGCTCGCCCGCCACTACGGAGCGGGCCCGGTGTGGTCCGCGGTCGCTGCGGTGGGCGCGGTCAACTCGGGGTACCTGCTCTGGTTCGCCGCCTCCTGGTGGCCGGCGGCCTGGGGGACCGCGGTGCTGCCGTGGCTGTGGTGGGCGCTGGTGACCCGCTCGTGGCTGGGGGTGCCCACCGCGGCGCTCGCGGCCTACGCCATCGGCACGTCGGGCTATCCGTACTCGCTGCCCTTCGCCGGCCTGATCGTGGTCGCCGTGGTCGCCGAGGTGGCGGTCCGTGCGGGCGCCGTGCGCGCGATCCGGCAGCCGCGGCTGCTCGCCCGGCTGGGAGCCGCCGCGGGCGGTCTCGCGCTGGCGGCCCCCGGCATCCTCGCCGCCACCGCCATGGCGCCCTACTCCCAGCGCTCCACGCTCCCGGTCGGCGACCTCGGGAGCACCGGCGACTTCATCCCCAACCTGCTCGACGTGCTCGTCGGCGGGCTGACCTCCACCGGCCAGGTCAGCGGCTGGTGGGGGACCGTGCTGCCGTCGGCGGCGCTGGCCACCGGGTGGTTCGTGCTCCCCGGGCTCGCCCTCGTCGACTGGCGGCGGGTGCGCGAGCTCGGCGGCCTGCGCCAGGTCCCCGGCGTCCTCGTCTCGCTGGTCCTCGTGGCCGGTGCGTTCCTGGCCACCCAGCTCCCCACCGTCGTGGGCGGGCTGCGCTACCCGTTCCGCTACGTCGTGATCCTGCAGGTGGTCCTGCCCCTGCTCGTCTCCGTCCTCGCCTCGCGAGCCGGCCTGCGCTTCACCCGCGGTCCGCTGCTCACCGCGTGCGCGCTGCTGGCGGCGCAGGGCGCGCTCGGCGTCCTGCGGACCCCCCTGATGCTGGCGTGGCACCTCGGCGTCGCCGTCGTCGGCATCCTCGTGCTGGTCGCGCTCAGCCGGGTCGCGGGCCGGTCCGGCGGGACACCCGCCGCGGCGGGGACCTCCGCGCGGCGGCACACGCCCGGTCGCTGGGTGGCGCTCGGTGTCCTCGTCGCCACCGCGGCCGGGCCGCTGGTGAGCATCGGGTCCGCCGTCGCGGTCAACGCCCGGTACGCCGAGGCCCGCGGGGAGCAGCCCTCCGGCCTGCCCGCCGACGGGCTCTACAACGGCGAGTGGTGGCCGGTCGACGTCGCCGGCTTCCGGGACCGGTCGGTCGAGACCGGCCTGAACGCGACGGTGCTGCACTGGGGTGGGTCGGGCGACGACCGCGGGTTGTCGTCCGGTGTCCCCGTGGGGAGCGCCGCCCTGTTCTCCGACGTGCGGCCGGGCTACGGCTACACCTCCGTCGGCCACGCCGGGTGGGCCGGCCGCTGGTGCCAGGACTTCCTCGGCCACTCGGCGACGTGCGGCGACGCCGTGGCCAGGCTGCTGGCCGAGGTCCCCGGAACCGGTCGCACCTGGCTGGACGCGTCCAGCAAGGACGTCCTCCTCGTCGACCAGGACGCCCCGCCGGAGATCGCCGAGTCCCTCGCGGACGACTGGCAGGACGCCGGGCCCGAGGGTGGGTTCACGCGCTTCGAGCGGCGCGAGCCGACGGCCGGCCGGATCACCGTGGCCGGCGGCGCGGTGACGGCCCTGGCGGCCGAGTCGGTGGGCACCGACAGCGAGTCCTACGCCGTCGAGTGGTCGGGCGACGGCGACCGCCGGCTGGTCACCCGGATCCCGTGGTGGCCCGGGTACGAGGCGGAGCTCGACGGTCGCCCCCTGGACGTCGAGGTGGTCGACGACACCCTGCTCGCCGTGTCGCTGCCCGAGGGCGCCGGCAGCGGGCAGCTGCGGATCTCCTTCGAACCCCCCGGGCGGACGCTCGGCCTCGGGCTCGTCGCCCTGGGGGCCGTGGCCGTGCTCGGCGCCTGCGTCGTCGAGGTGCTCGGCGCCCGGCGGTCCCGGTGAGCGCCGTCCGTTCGGCACCACCGGCCACCTCCCAGGCGGCGCCCCCGCCGGCCGGACCCCGGCACCGCGGCTCCCGGGGACGCGCGACGCTGCTGGCCCTGGGCGGCTACGTCCTCCTGCAGGGCGTCTTCCTCGTCGTCCTGCGGGCCATCTCGCCGCGCTTCTTCTGGCTGGACGACCAGCAGGCCCAGTACGTGCCGGTCTTCCACTGGCTCGGCCGGCACCTCGAGGGTGGCCGCCCGCCGCTCCTCGACCCGGAGCTCGGCGCCGCCGGCAACTACCTGGCCGACCCCCAGTACGGCGTCCTGGACCCCCTGCACTGGGCGATCGTCTGGGCCGTCGGCCACGTCGACAGCCTGACCCGCGCCACCTGGCTGATGGGCGGCGGCACGGTCCTCCTCTGCGGCGCGGGCGTCCTCCTGCTGCTGCGGCGGCTGGGCGCGCCCGCCGCCCTGGCGGTCGGCACCGCCCTGGCGGTCGCCAGCTCGGGCTTCTTCCTCTGGTTCGGCTCGTCCTGGTGGCCGCTGCTGTGGAGCACCGCCTGGCTGCCGTGGTTCTGGCTGGCGCTGGTCTCCCGGTCGTGGCGGGGGGTCCTGGGCGCCGGCGTCACCGCGTACGTGCTCGGCGCCGCCGGCTACCCCTACAACCTCGTGGTCGCCGGGGTCCTGGTGGTCGCGGTGGTCATCGAGCACTGGCGGCACGGGGACCGGGACGACCGGCGTCCGCTGCTGTGGCGGCTGGTGGCGGCCGCCGGTGGCCTGGTCGCGTCCAGCGCCTCCCTGATCGCCGCCCAGCAGCTGTCGCCCCACACGCAGCGGATCGTGCCCGAGAGCGCCTCCGGCAACACCGGGGCCCAGATCCCCAACCTGCTGGACGTGGTCCTCGGCGGCGTCACGCTCACGCCGAGCCAGTCGGGGACCTGGGGCGGCTTCCTGCTGCTCATGCCGGCGGCGGCGACGGCGGTCTTCGCCGTCCCGGCGCTGGCGCTCGTGGACTGGCGGGCGGCGCTGCGCCGGCCCGGCGTCCTGACGGCGCTGGTGATGACCGGTGTGGCCCTGCTGCTCACCCAGATGCCCACCCACGTGGGGCCGTTCCGGTACCCGTTCCGCTACCTCACCGCCGTCCAGCTGTTCCTCCCGGTCCTCGCGGTCGTGGCCGTGTCGGCCGCGCCGCTGCTCACCCGGCGCCGGGTCCAGCTGGGCCTGGGCCTGGTCGCCGCCCAGCTGCTGCTGGCCCTCCTCCGCGCGCCGGCGCTCCTGGGCTGGCACCTCCTGGCCGCCGCAGCCGGGACGGCCGGCGTCCTGGCGCTGGTGCTCGTGCTGTCGCGCGGGCGCTGGCACCGGTGGGCCGCCACCGGCGTCGTCCTGGCCGCGCTGGCCGGACCTCTCCTGGGCCTGGGGTCGGCGACGACCATCGCCCGCATCGACGAGAGCGACCGGGGCGTCGAGGCGACCGGTGAGCCGGCGCGTCAACTGCCCGTCCGCACGGAGTGGGGCGCCACCGTGCCCGAGTTCCGGGACCGGCTGGTCGCCCCGGGACGGGCACTGACCATCCCCGTGTGGGACGGGCACGGTGAGGGGGACGGCTGGGCGGCCGGCGTCCTGCCCGGCAACGCCAACCTGCTCGCCGACATGCGGACCGGCTTCGGCTACATCGCCTCCGGCCACCGCGGCTGGGTGGAGCACTGGTGCCTCACCTACGTCTCGGCCGTCGAGACGACCGAGGAGTGCCTGGCCGGGCTCCTGGAGACCGTCCCGGGCACGGACGTCGCCTGGATCGACGCCATGTCCTCCGACGAGGTGCTGCTGTCGCCCTCGACCCCGCGGCAGATCCGCGCGCACTTCCGGCAGGAGTGGACGCGCGCGAGCGACGTCGCCGGGTTCACCGGCTACCGGAGGTCCGAACCCCTCGCACCGCGGGTGACCTACGCCGGCGAGGGCGTCGAGGAGCTGACGGGCACCGGAGCCGCTGACGACCCGGCGTACGCGGGCCGGCCGCTGAACACCTACCGCGTCAGCACCGGCGAGGACGGCGGCACGCTCGTGCTGCGCATCCCCTGGTGGCCCGGCCTGGAGGCGACCGTGGACGGACGCCCGGTGGAGGTGTCGGCCATCGAGGGCACGGTCACGCAGGTGACGCTGCCGGCCGACCTCGACGGGGCCGGGCTCGAGGTGCGCTACGAGCCCGGAGGCGCCCGGCTGCTGGTGCCGGCGCTGCTGATCGGCGGCGTCGTCGTGCTGGGGGCGGTCGCCGCGGAGGTCCGCGGACGGGGAACCCGCCGGGCCGCGACGTCCGGCGGCCGGGGACCCGCCGAGGGCTGACCCGCGCCGGGCGGCCGTCTGCCCGGGCCGGGCGGCCGTCTGCCCGGGCGCTCTGCTGCGGACGGCGGCCCGGGCGCTCCGCCTCCGGTGGCTGCCGGCCGCGACGGAGCTGTGGCTCGGGGTGACCCGGCCCGCTGCCGGCACGACGGGCCCCGTCGCGTGGGGACCTGGCCGGTGGTGGCGGCACACGCACAGAGGGGGCGCCGCCGCGGTCGCGGCGACGCCCCCTCCCGGAGCCGACCGGGGACTACCGGACGGTGACCACCGGGGCGTTGCTGCCGGTCTGGGCGATCGTCCCGTGCTGGAAGCTCTGGGTGCGGACGTCACCGGTCACCCGCTCCCCGGACGTCGGGTAGCCCAGCGGCCCGCCCTCCCCGCCCGAGCCGTCGTAGGCCCTGGACAGGTCGCCGATGACCGCGTGCGCGCCGGTGGCCGGGGAGTGGTGGATGCGGCCGTTCCGGAAGGCCTGGGTCAGCCCGCTGTCCTTCGTGGCGTAGGCCGAGGACATCGGGTAGCCCAGCCGGCCGGACTCGCCGAGGAGGGCGTCGTAGGCCGCGGAGATCGGCGCCAGGACGGGGAATCCGCCGGTCGCCGGGGACCAGTGGATCCGGCCCTTCTGGAAGGCCTGGGTCCAACCGTTGCCGGCGGTCGGGTACCGGTCGCCGATCGGGTACCCGAGCGGCCCGGACTCGCCGCGCACCGTGTCGTAGACCGCGGAGACCTCCCCGATCACCGCCCGAGCCCCCGTCGCCGGCGACCAGTGGATGCGGCCGTGCTGGAAGGCCTGCGTGAACCCGCTGTTTGCGGTGGCGTACCGACCGGTCACGGGGTAGCCCAGGGCACTGGTCTCGCCGAACAGGCGGTCGTAGGCCTTCGACAGCTCGCCGACCACGGCGTGGGCTCCCGTGGCCGGGGAGTAGTGGATGCGGCCCTTCTGGAAGGACTGCGTCCAGCCGCTGTCCTTGGTCGGGTACCGCTCGGCGGTCGGGTACCCCAGGTCACCGGCTGGACCACCGGCCGCGGCGTACGCGCCGGCGATGCTGCCGAGGACGGGCTGGGCACCGGTGGACGCCGAGTACGCGATCCGACCGTTCTGGAACTCCTGCGACCAGCCCGACCCCGGCGTGGCAGCCCGGTCGCCGACCGGGTAGCCGAGCGGCCCGGACTCGCCCCGCTGGGCGTCGTAGACGGCGGCCAGGGGGGCCAGGACGGCGTGGGCACCCGTGGCGGGGGAGGAGTGGATGCGGCCGTTGGCGAAGGGCTGCGTCCACCCGTCACCCGGAGTGGCGTACCGCTCCATGGCCGGCATGCCCAGCGGACCCGTCGGGCCCCCACTGGCGGTGTAGGCGGTGGCGATGTCCCCGAGGACGGCGCGGGCGGGCCCGGTCGTGCCCGCCAGGACCAGGCCGCCGGCGAACGTCTGCGACTGACCGCCCGCGGCCAGGGCGGACTGCTCGGCGGTCGGGTCGCCGAGCGGGCCCGAGGCACCGTCGAGTGCCGTCCACCGCGTGGCGATGGCGCCGCGCACGGTGCGGGGACCGCTGGAGGTCAGGACGAGCGCGCCCTCCTCGAACTGCTGGACGGTGCTGCCGGTCCGGCTCGTCGCCTGCTCGCCGGTGGGCCAACCGAGGCTGCCGGTGGGCCCGCCGAGGGCGTCGTAGGCGCTGAGCAGCGGTCCCCACACCGACTGGGCCCCGGTGTCGGGACCGTCGAGGATGACGCCGTTCTGGAACGTCTGCGAGGCGCCGTCGGCGACGGCCCGGCGGGCCCCCGTCGGCTCCCCGAGGACCCCGGAGGCGCCGCCGGCGGCGGAGTAGCGCGCCCCGAGGTCACCCTCGACGGTGCGGATCGCGCCGCCGGAGCTGATGACGAGGGTGCCCTTCTCGAAGACCTGGGCGACGCCGCGGGCCGTCGTGGCGTACTGGCCGGCGATGGGGTAGCCGAGCGCGCCCGACTCGCCCTGACGGGCGTCGTAGGCCGCGGACAGCGCACCGATGACCGGGTGGGCGCCGGTGGTCGGCGAGTAGTGGATGCGGCCGTTCTGGAAGGCCTGGGTCCAGCCGTCACCCGCAGTGCGGTACCGGTCGGTCGTGGGGTAGCCGAGCGCGCCGGACTCCCCTCGGACCGCGTCGTACGCCTGCGAGATCGGGCCGATCACCGCGCGGGCACCGGTGGTCGGCGACCAGTGGATGCGGCCGCTCTGGAAGGCCTGCGTGACGCCGCCGCCGGCGGTCGCGTACTGCGGGCTGACGGGGTACCCCAGCGGTCCGCTCTCCCCACCCAGTCCGTCGTAGACCGGGGAGAAGACCCCGTTCACGACGTGCGCGCCGGTGGTCGGCGACCAGTGGATGCGGCCGCTCTGGAAGGCCTGGGTGGAGCCGCCGTTGGGCGTCGGGTACTGGTCCGTCGTGGGGTAGCCCAGGAACCCGGACTCACCCCCGACCGAGTCGTAGGTAGCCCCGATCTGGCCGATCACGGGGTGGGCGCCGGTCGCCGGGCTGTAGTGGATCCGGCCCCGCTCGAACGGCTGGGTCCAGCCGTCGTTCCTCGTGGGGTACCGGCCCGCGATCGGGTAACCCAGCGCGCCGCTCTCGCCACCCCAGGAGTCGTACTTCGCCGCCAGCGGGTTCATGACGGCATGTGCTCCGGTGGTCGGCGACCAGTGGATGCGGCCGTTCTGGAAGGCCTGGGTCAGGCCGCCTCCGGGCGTGGGGTACTGGTTGCCGACCGCGTCACCGAGCGGGCCCGAACCCGCACCGTTGGCGTCGTACGCCCCGCTGATGGCGCCGGTGACACTGAAGCTGACCTGGGTGCTGCCGAACCAGTCGGTGAACATCCGCCAGAAGTTGCGGTTGCCGTAGGCCGAGCACCCGTCACCGGTGCCGTAGAGGTTCCTCATGGCGGCGGCGTTGGGCTGGTAGGGCGTGTAGATGTACAGCGCCGCGGTCGCCCGGGTGTGGATGTAGACGGTCGAGCCGCCGCAGTTCGCGTTCGGGTTCCACTGGATGTAGTTGTCGCGGCCCGCTCGGTACGAGTAGCTGTTCGGGTTGTTCGTGTACCGCTTGTACTGCCAGGCGGCCTTGTAGACCTGGTTGTAGAAGCCGTAGAACTGCGCGTCGCACGGCGCGGTGTCGGGGCAGCCGTACCCGGTGGCCTTCTTGTACGCGTTGTCCCAGGTGGGGTTCGTCTTGGTGACCAGGCTGGTCTCCTTCTGCAGGAGCACCAGCAGCACCATCGGGTTGACACCGCAGGCCTGGGCGACCTTGTGGATGATCCGTGAGGCCCGCTCCCCGCCTGCGCCGGCGTACTCCCCGCACTGGGCGTCGGCGCCGCGGTTCCAGGTGTTCTCGTAGAAGTCGCGGAGGCAGGTGAAGCCGGCGGTGCACTGCGGGTTCTTCGCCTCGAGGAACGCCTGGATGCCGTACTCGCTCATCGTCTGGGAGTTGAAGAAGACCGAGTCGGCGATGATGTTGCCGGGGTTGAAGTCGGGCGCGTTGGCTGCCTGGGCCGGTGTCGTGGGCCCCGACAGCAGCGACAGGACGACGGCCAGCGGCAGCAGTGCCAGGAGCACCAGAGCCGGCCGGCGTCGTGCCGTGCCCTCCCCGCGTCGAGCCGCCATCAGAGGGTCACCTCGCGGGTCTCGCTGGTCAGCTCGGTCGTGGCCGAGGTGTAGGTCACCGACACGGCCCAGGTGCCCTCGGCGTCGCTCGGGACGTCGATGCTCAGTGCGCCGCACTCGGTGGTGGACGGGCCGGCTTCGGGCTCCGAGGGGTCGCTCTCCAGCGTCGTGCCGTCCTGCTCGGCGGTCAGCACGCACCGGCCGCCGGCCTCGACGGCACCCTGGATGAAGGCTGCGGCCTCGATGGAGTCGCCCCCGGGAGACGCCTCGGCGAAGGTCAGCACCAGCGCGGCCGTGGTCACGGGTGCGTCGGTCTGCACGGTGTCGATCTGCTCCGACGGGGCGTCGCTGGGCGGCACCTCGACCTGGTCGGTGCGCTGCGCCGGCGAGGCCGACGGGTCCTCGCCCTGCCCGGTGCACGCGGAGAGCAGGAGCGCGCCGCCCAGCAGCGCGCCGGCGACGTGGCCGACGCGACGGGGCGAGCAGGGGGTCACGGAGGCGCCGGGGCGCAGGCGAGGATGGAGCACGCACTGACGATAAGTGACGGTGCCCTGACTCCCCGTTGTCTCATCGGCGTGTGAAGGAGTAGTCCGAACCGGCTCGTACCGTTCGTCACCGCCGTCCCACCCGCCCCGGCTCCCGGCGCACGGGTGGAGGGCTGGCGGCGGGCCCCTCGTAGGGTTCTCCGCGTGACCGAACTCCCTGCCGCCCCGCTGCGCGTCGTGGCGGTGACGTACTCGCCGGGGGAGGCCCTCGAGGGCTTCGTCGACTCCCTGGCCGAGGCGACGACCCGCCCGGTGGAGGTCGTGCTGGCCGACAACGGCTCCACCGACGGCGCGCCGGAGCGGTCGGCGGCCGCGCACCCCCACGTCCGGCTGCTGCGCACCGGCGGCAACATCGGCTACGGCGCCGCCGTGAACGCCGGGCTGGCGGGCCTGACCGAGGGCTACGCCGTCGTGGCCAACCCCGACGTGCGCTTCGACCCCGGGTCCATCGACGAGATGCTCGCCGTCGCGGCGCGGTGGCCGCGGGCGGCCACGATCGGCCCGGCGATCCGCACGCCCGAGGGTGAGCTGTACCCCTCGGCCCGCGACCTGCCCCGGCTGTCCACGGGGGCCGGGCACGCCCTGCTCGGGTGGGCCTGGCCGGGCAACCCCTGGACCGCTCGGTACCGACGGGAGCGGGAGGACCCGCGCGAGCGGCCGGCGGGCTGGCTGTCCGGGTCGTGCCTGCTCGTCGACGTCGCCGCGTTCTGGTCGGTCGGTGGCTTCGACCCCGGCTACTTCATGTACTTCGAGGACGTCGACCTCGCCGAGCGGCTGGGCCGGCGCGGTTGGTTGCACGTCTACGCGCCCACGGCGGTGGTCACCCACGAGGGTGGCCACGCCACCCGCCGCGAACCGCACCGCATGCAGCGCGTGCACCACACGAGCGCGCTGCGCTACCTGTCCGCCCAGTACCCGCTGCGGCGGCACGCGCCGCTCCGGCTGGTGCTGCGGGGTGGGCTCGGCGCCCGGATGCTCGTGTCCTACGTCAGCGGCCGAGTGGCCGCCGGTGCCCGCTTCCAGCGCCGGGCGGTCGGGGTGGGCCGGGCCGCTCGTCGTCCTCCGGCCTGACCCCGCCGACCAGGAGCCCCGGCGGCATCGACCAGGATGGGCGCCGGACGTGCTGGCCAGGTCGAGGGAGGAGCGCCGTGCGGCATGCCGTGATCATGGCCGGCGGCTCGGGGACGCGGCTGTGGCCGCTGTCGCGGGCCGACCGGCCGAAGCAGCTGCTGGACGTCGTCAGCGACGGGGACGGCGGCGCGGCGCACAGCCTGCTCGCCGAGGCGTTCACCCGCCTGGAGGCGGTGCTGCCCGCCGAGCGGATCTGGGTCTGCACCGCCGCCCGCTACGGCGACCAGGTGCGGGCCGCGCTGCCGCGGCTGCGCGCCGACCGCCTGGTGCTCGAGCCGGTCGCCCGCGACACCGCCAACGCCGTCGGCCTGGCCGCCGCGCTGGTGGCCGACGTCGACCCGGACGCGGAGCTGGCCGTGGTGAGCGCCGACCACGTCATCCGACCGGTGGAGCGGTTCGCCGCCGCGCTGACGCGGGCCTACGACGCGCTCGCCGCGCGCCCCCGCTCCCTGGTCACGCTCGGCATCCGGCCCACCGCCCCGGCGACCGGGTTCGGCTACGTCCAGCGCGGTGCGGCCACCGAGGTGCCGGGCGTGGCGGAGGCGGCGTCGTTCCGGGAGAAGCCCGACCGCGCCACCGCCGAGGCCTACCTGGCCTCGGGGGAGTACCTCTGGAACTCCGGCATGTTCGTCTGGCGGGCCCGCACGGTGCTCGACGCCCTGGCCGACCACCTGCCCGAGTCCGCGGCGGGCCTGGCCCGGGTGGTCGCCGTCCCGGCCGGTGCGGCGCGGGACGCCGAGCTCGCGGCGGTCTTCCCGACGCTGCCCAAGATCAGCGTCGACTACGCCGTCCTGGAGCCGGCGGCGACCGAGCCGGGGCGGGTGCTCGTCGCCGACCTGGACGTCGACTGGCTGGACGTCGGCTCCTGGCCGGCGCTCGCCGCCACGCTGGAGACAGTGGGGGAGAACGCGGTGCGCGGGCTGGCGGTCACCCTCGACAGCGCCGGCAACATCGTCTTCAGCGACGACCCCGAGCACCTCGTGGCCCTCGTGGGCGTGCGCGACAGCGTCGTCGTCGCCACCCGCGACGTGACGATGGTCTGCCCGGTGGGCGACGCCGAGCGGGTCAAGCAGTTGCTGGGTGCGGTGGAGGAACGGCACGGGTCGCGGTTCAGCTGAGGGAGGACCTCCCCGCCCCCCGCAGACCGCCCGATAGCCTCCCGGGCGTGAAGGACTTCGACGTCGCCGCGGTCGTCTCCGGCGGGGCCTCCGGGCTCGGCGAGGCGACGGTGCGGGCCCTCGCCGCGCGGGGCGCGGCCGTCACCATCCTCGACCTGCAGGAGGACAAGGGCGCCGCGCTCGCCGCGGAGCTGGGCGGGCACACCACCTTCGTCCGCACCGACGTCACCGACCCCGCGTCGGTGGAGGCCGCGGTCACCGAGGCCACGGGGAAGGACCGGCCGCTGCGGATCGCGGTCAACTGCGCCGGCATCGGCACCGCGCAGCGCACCGTGGGCAAGGGCAACGTCCCGCACGACTTCGACCCGTTCGTCCGCACGGTGATGGTCAACCTGGTCGGCACCTTCAACGTGCTGCGCCTCGCCGCGGCCGCGATGGCCGCCACCGAGCCGGGGGAGGACGGCGAGCGCGGAGTCGTGGTGAACACCGCCTCGATCGCCGCCTACGACGGGCAGATCGGCCAGATCGCGTACTCGGCGTCCAAGGGCGGCATCGTCGGGATGACCCTGCCGGCGGCCCGCGACCTGTCCGGCGTGGGCGTGCGCGTGTGCACGATCGCCCCGGGGCTGGTGGACACGCCCCTGCTGGGCAGCCTGCCCGAGGAGGCCCGTCTGAGCCTGTCCGCGGGCATACCCTTCCCCAAGCGCCTCGGGCGCCCGGCGGACTTCGCCGAGCTGGCCCTGGCCATCGTCGAGCACGGTTACCTGAACGGCGAGGTCATCCGGATGGACGGCGCACTCCGGATGGCGCCGCGCTGACCCCGGCCGGCCGGCTGCGACCGGCCGGTCCCTCTTCCCCGGGGAGCACCAGCTGAGCACCACCACCCTCGTTCCCACCGGCCGGGACGTCCCGGCGTTCACCGACGCCTGGCGGCCCGACTGGCCGCTCGACGTCCGGCGGGCCCTCTTCCCGCACCAGCGCAGCGCCGGCGACCCCACGCTGCGGCACACCGACGACGGCACCTGGCGCACGGTGAGCACCCCCGACGGCCCGGCGACCGTCCGGATCACGGTGCGGGCCGGCGAGGTGCGGATCACCGCCTGGGGGCCGGGGGCCCAACGGGCGGGGACGGCGGTCCCCGCGTGGCTCGGTGCCGCCGACCGGCCGGAGGACTTCGACCCGTGCGGCCACCCGCTGCTCACCCGCCTGCACCGCACGACGCCCTGGCTGCGGCTGGGCAGCACCGGCCGCACCTGGGACGCGCTGGTGCCCGCCGTCCTCGAGCAGAAGGTGACCGTGGTCGAGGCGCACCGGGTGTGGCGGGCGCTGCTGCGGCTGGCCGGCGAGCCCGCGCCGGGCCCGGCGCCCGAGGGCATGCGGGTGATCCCCTCGCCGCGGCGGCTGCTGGACGTGACCGACTGGGAGTGGCACCGCTGCGGCCTGGACGGCGCCCGCCGCCGGGCGCTCCGGGCGGTCGCGGGGGTCGCCTCCCGGCTGGAGCCGGACCACGCCGCGGACTCGCCCACCCTGCAGCGCCGGATGTGCACCGTGCCCGGCATCGGCGTCTGGACGGCGGCCGAGGTGGTGCAGCGCGTGTTCGGCTGCCCGGACACCGTCAGCTACGGCGACTACCACCTGAAGAACCAGGTGGGGTTCGCGCTGACCGGTGCGGCGAGGACCGACGACGACGGGATGATGGCGCTGCTCGAGCCCTGGCGCGGGCAGCGGCAGCGGGTGGTGCGGCTGCTGCTGGCCGGGGGAGTCGCCCGGGCGCCGCGCTTCGGCCCACGCAACGCCCCCACCGACCACCGCCGCATCTGAGGCCGGCCGGGTCCCGCCTCGGCTCCTGGCCCCCTGCAGGGTCCCGCCGCGAGCTTGCGAGCGGTGGGGGGCAGGGGGTCCTCTTCAAGCCAGGGGGTCGTCGAGCAGGCGGAGCAGGTAGTCGCCGTAGCCGCTCTTGCCCAGCGGCTCGGCCGCCCGGCGCAGGCCGTCGTCGTCCAGCCAGCCCTGTCGCCAGGCGACCTCCTCGATGCAGCCGATCTTGAGGCCCTGCCGCTCCTCGACGACGGAGACGAACTCGGTGGCCTGCCGCAGCGAGGCGAAGGTCCCGGTGTCCAGCCACGCGGTGCCGCGGTCGAGCACGGTCACGCGCAGCCGGCCCGCGCGCAGGTAGTGGTCGTTGACGGCGGTGATCTCCAGCTCGCCGCGCGGGCTCGGCGTGATGCCGCGGGCGACGTCGACCACGCCGGCCTCGTAGAAGTAGAGGCCGGGCACCGCGTAGGGGCTCTTGGGCCGCTGCGGCTTCTCCTCGATGGAGAGCACCCGGCGGTCGGCGTCGAACTCGACCACGCCGTAGTCCTGCGGGTTGGCCACGTGGTAGGCGAAGACGTGCCCGCCGTCGGGGTCCGGGAGTCGGCCCAGCGCGGTGCCGAGGCCGGCCCCGTAGAAGATGTTGTCGCCCAGCACGAGGGCCACCGAGGAGTCGCCGACGAACTCCGCGCCGATCAGGAACGCCTGAGCCAGGCCCTCGGGCCGCGGCTGGACGGCGTACTCGATCCGCATGCCCAGCCGGTTGCCGTCGCCCAGCAGCGCCCGGAACGCCTCCTGGTCACCGGGTGTCGTGATCACCAGGACCTCGCGCACCCCGGCCATCATCAGCGTGGACAGCGGGTAGTAGACCATCGGCTTGTCGTAGACGGGCATCAGCTGCTTGCTGACCGCCTGGGTGATCGGGAAGAGGCGGCTGCCGGTGCCCCCGGCCAGGATGATCCCGCGCATGATCGGCGACGCTACCCAGGCGACCGCGGTCAGGACGACGGCGAGCCGAGCCACAACCTCCCGACGAGGGAGGAGCCGCCGGGCGTGCCGACCGGCTCCCAGCGCGTCGTCCAGCCCTCGGCGTGCAGCTGCACGATGACCGCCCCCACCAGCGCACCGAGGTTCAGCGCGGTCGTCGTGGTGGCCCGCTCCGGCAGGTGGACGTCCACCACGCCGTCGTCGGCCCCGCCGTAGCGCACCACCACCGGGAACTCCGGCAGGGCGGCCACGGCCACCCGGAACGCCGCGGCGACGGCCGCCAGCTCGCCCGGGCGCGGCACGAGGTCGTCGGCCGGCGCGCGCGAGCCGACCAGGTCCCGGCTGCCGTAGGGGAACAGGTCCCCGGGGCCGAGGCGGACCAGCGGACGGGTGCCGGCGTCCTCGGCCGGCCGCTCGACGGGCAGCCCCCGGACGACGGCCACCGGGATGCCGCCGAGCTTGCCCTTGACGAGGTCGGCGGCGGCGGCCAGCTCGTCGACGACGGCGACCTGCGTGGTCTCCAGCCGGTTGCCGTGCGCGTCGAGGTCCCCGCGGTGGTCGGTGAGCGCGGCGATCCCCGCGGACCCCACCGCGACGTCGGTGAGTCCCTCCCGCCAGGTGCGGCCGAAGGTGTCACTGACGATGACCGCGACGTCCACCCCGAGCAGCTCGGCCAGCCGTGCGCGCAGCGCCCGGGCGGAGGCGTCGGCGTCCTCCGGCAGGAGCACCAGCGCGTCCCCGGCCACGTTGGAGGCGTCGATGCCCGCCGCGGCCACCACCCAGCCCTGCCGGGTCTCCACGATCTTCAGCGGCCCGCGCCGGGCCACCACCCGCACCGTCTCGGCGTCGATGGCGCGCTGGCGGGCGAGCTCCCGGTCCGTGCCGGGCTCCACCCGCACCAGGCGGCCCTCGACCTTGGACACCACCTTGGAGGTGACGACGACGACGTCGCCGTCGGCCAGCCAGGGGGCGCCGGCCGCGATCGCGGCGGCCAGGTCGTCGCCGGGGACGAACTCGGGCAGCCCGTGCACCGGCAGGACGGTGATCCCGGGCGGCTCGCTAGACACCCGCGGCGTCCAGGGCGGCGCGGGCCATCGCGGCGGTCGCCGCCGGGTCGGTCATGAGCAGCGGCACGGCGCGGACGTCGACGCCGGGGACGTCGGCGGGATCGCCGGTGTGCACCAGCCAGGCGTCGAGCAGGCCGCCGGCGGAGCGGGCGCCGTAGTGCCGGCCGACCCCCTCGGCGCTGACCTCCACGCCGATGACCGGCAGGCAGCGGTCGGCCATCCCGCGGACCACCGCGCCCGACACGATGGGGGAGACCCCGACCACGCGGCCCGGCGTCGCGAGCAGCGCCGCACGCAGGCCGGGCACGCCCAGCACCGTGCCGATCGAGACGACGGGGTTCGACGGGGCCAGCAGCACCGCGTCGGCCGCGGCGAACGCCTCGGCGACCCCGGGCGCGGGGCGGGCGGCGTCCACGCCCACCTGGACGAAGGCCGACGCGTCGAGGGCGGCGCGGTGGCGCACCCACCACTCCTGGAAGTGGAGCGCCTGCGGGCGGCCGGTCGCGGGGTCGGTCACGACGACGTGGGTCTCCACCCGCTGGTCGCTCATCGGCAGCAGCTCCACCCCGGGCTGCCAGCGGTCGGCCAGCGCCGCGGTCACCTGGGAGAGCGGGTAGCCGGCGTCCAGCATCCGGGTGCGCACGAGGTGGGTGGCGACGTCGCGGTCGCCGAGGCCGAACCACGTCGGCTCGGCGCCGTAGGCGGCCAGCTCCTCCTTGACCGTCCAGCTCTCGCCGGCCCGCCCCCACCCGCGCTCGGGGTCGATGCCGCCGCCCAGGGTGTACATGACCGTGTCCAGGTCGGGGCAGATCCGGAGCCCGTGCATCGTCACGTCGTCCCCGGTGTTGACGACGGCCGTGACCCGGGCGCCCGGCGCCGCGGCCTTCACGCCGGCCAGGAAACGGGCGCCGCCGACCCCTCCGGCGAGCACGACGATCTCCACGAAAGTCATCGTGCCCGATGGGCACTTGTCGACTGTTCGCCGGGCGTGTCATGGGGTGCCACGAGATGTGACGAACACGGCGTGACAGATGGGGCTGGTGTGGCGGGGCGCTTACACCGAGCGAAGTTGACGGCTACGCAACGACACGCGTGTAATTCCGGCGGTGTCAGCGAGTGCCGAGCGGCCCGGGATCGTCCCGCGGAACGCAGATCGGGACGACAGCGAGAGGGGACGCATCGTCATGGGAGAGGTCTCGTTCTTGAGCGACTACATCGGGGGTCCGGAGCGCAGCGCCGACCGGGGGCCGGTCTTCAGCGGCCTGTGGAACGCGGGTCTGGAGGCCGACGCCCAGTCGTGGCAGGAGCGCGCCCTGTGCGCCGAGACCGACCCCGAGGCCTTCTTCCCGGAGAAGGGCGGCTCGACCCGCGAGGCCAAGAAGATCTGCACCGGCTGCGAGGTCAAGGCCGAGTGCCTCGAGTACGCGCTGGCCAACGACGAGCGCTTCGGCATCTGGGGCGGGCTCTCCGAGCGGGAGCGTCGCCGGCTCCGCCGCCGCGCGGTCTGAAAGAGGACCCTCCTGCCCCCCACCGCTCGCTTGCTCGCGGCGGGACCCTGCAGGAGGGCCGACGGAGCGCCCGATGGCGCCGGCCCTGAGTCGTTCGCGCAGCCCCCGACGGGTCTCCGTCGGGGGCTGTGGTGCCATTCGGGGCGTGTCGGACGGTGACGGCGGGCTGCGGGTGGCCACCGGGCGGGCGGAGGTGGTGCGCGAGCTGCGCGCCGCCGGGGCGCTGCTGGCCGGTGTGCGTGCCCCCGTCCCGGCCCGCCCGCCCTGGCTGACCGTCGCGCTGAACGCCGGCGGTCCCGGGCGCCCGGTCGCGCTGGTCGCCGACGGCGCCGGCAACCGGCCCGCGGGCCTGGCCGCGCTGGTCCTCCGCGGCCGGGGGGTGGCGGTGACCGCCGGCCTGCTCGGGGACCGGCTGCCTGCCCCCGAGGGAACGCCGCCGGCGCGCATCCCGGTGCGCGACGACGCGACCGCCGACCGCCTGGCCGCGGGCGTCCTCGCCCTCCTGGAGTCGCTGCGCCGGCCGTGGACGCTGCGGCTCACCGGCCTCCCGATGGGCGACCCCACCCTGCGGGCGCTGGGCCGGCTCCGCCCGGACGCCGCCTTCGCCAACGCCCGCAGCGCCCGGCTGGTCGACGAGCTCGCCGCGGCCGGCGCCGTCGTCCGCAGCCGGGACCCCCGCGACGTCGAGGCCGCGCTGCCCGCCCTGCTGGCCTCCCGGCCCGACCGGCGGGGACGGACCGCGCTGCGCGCGGCGGCCCGGCTGCACGCCGCGATCGGCCAGGTCGAGGTCGCCACGGTGACCGACGGCGACCGGCTCCGGGCCGGGCTGCTCACGCTCGTGGACGGAACCGGCCGGCAGCCGTGGTGGGGCTGGTCCGACGCCGGGGGGCTGCGCACGGAGATGGGCGCGCCCGTGGTGACCCTGGCCCTGCGCGGCGGACCGGCCGGGCCGTTCAGTCGCCGTAGCCGAGCCGGTTGAGCGCCGCGTCGTCGACCGTGCCCACCCGGTCGGTGCCCAGGAACAGCGTGCCCTCGGCGGTCGCCCGGCCCTCCTGCACCCGCCCGGCGGGCGCCGCGGTCACGGCCAGCTCGTAGACCCGGCCCGTGTAGGCCGGGGCGGTACCGATCGGCCGGGTGTAGGTCGGGAACCGGCCGCTGACCCGGAGCCGCTCGCCCTCCCGCGTCACGGTGAGCGCGGGGGAGGGCAGGTCGGCGTACTCGGTGGTGGCGCGGGCGCAGCCGGCCTCCTCCGGGTCGGCCGGCGCGCGGTCGGTCATGCAGTTCCACGTCGGCATCCGGACGTGCGCGAGCGCCGCCGTCCCGTCACCGCGCGCGCTGACGCTCACCAGCGGCTCCGCCACGGTCACCCCGACGGCGTGCCGCTCGACGACGATCGCGCCGAAGGCCAGGCGCGCGGTCACACCCTCCTCGCCCGGCGGCACGGAGAGGTTCGCGAGCGCTCCGGCGCCGCTCTCGCCCGGCAGCGGATCGGCGGGGACCCCCGGCAGCTCGGGCACCGGGAGGGTGGTCGCCGTCGGAGCCGGCGTCACCGTCGGGCCGGCGGTGGGGGTGCCGCCCGACGGGGGTGCCGGGGACGCCGCGGGGTCCCCGGCGTCGTCCGTGCTGCCCGCGACCGCGGCCAGGACGGCGACCAGCACCAGCGCGGCGGCCGCCATCGCGGCCACCACGCGACCGGTCGGCGCATCGCCGGCCGCGGGCGCGGCGGCCTCCGGCTCGCCCTCGACCGCCGCGGCCGGCGGTCCGGCCGGGATCCCGGGGGGTGCGTCCAGGAAGCCCGGCAGGTCGTCGTGCGCCCACCGGGGCGGCGGCGGTGCCGGGGGCTGCGGGACCTCCGGCGCGGCGCCGTCCGAGCGGCCGCGCCCGCGCGCCAGCTGGGCCGCGGCCAGGGCGGCCAGCGCCAGCAGGGCCAGGCCCAGGACGACCCAGGGCACGGCGGCCGGCGCGGAGGACTCCATCGCCGGGAAGCATCCCAGCCGCCGGCGCCGCACCCCGGGCGGTCCGCGGATCCCCCTGCGACCGGAGGGCCGGACTGGGACGATCCTCGCGATGAGCAGCAGCAGCGGGTCGACGGCGGCGGACGGCGCGGCACGGGAGCGGGTGGCCGCGCTCCTGACCGAGCTCGGGGTGGATCAGCCGCTCACGGGGGTGACCGACCTCGCGGCGACGCTCGGGGTGGTGCAGGGGGTGCTGTCCGACCGGGTGGTCGACCTCGCCGTCACCGAGAGCGGCCGGCGGCGGGTGCGGGCCGAGCTGCGCGGCCGGCGCTGGGCGGAGGAGCGGCAGATCGGCGTCCCCGACGTGCTGGCCGCCGCCGACGACGGGCGGTGGCTGCTGTCCCGGCGCATCCACCCCGTCGCGACCGGCGGCTCGCGGTGGACGGAGTCGGCCGTCGACGCCGCGGTGCGGATCGCGCCGCTCCCCGCACCGTCGGGCAGTCCCTGGCAGCCGCCGGCCCGCCCGGCCCTGCGCCGCGCCCGCGCGTCGGTCGGCGACGCCGGCCGGCTGCTGCGCGGCGGCGTGCGGATGGGGGAGCTGCGCGCCGTCCGTGCCGCGGCCGCCCAGCTGCCGCTGTCGGAGGTCACCCACGGCGACCTGCGGGCGGCCAACGCCGTCCTCGACGACGGCGGCCGGCTCGTCGTGCTCGAGTGGACCGGCGTCCGGGCCGGCCCGCGGCACCGCGACCTGCTCACCCTGTGGGCCACCAGTCCCGACGAGGAGGACCGCGCCCGCATCGCCCAGGTCGTGCTGGACCGCACCGCCGGCTGGGAGGAGCCGGACGTCGGCCTGCTCTGGCACGCGGTGGCCCTCGAGCAGCTGGTCGAGCGGATCACCCGGCCCGGCCGTGGCGGCGCGCTCGACCTCGCGTTCAGCCGGGCGCGGCTGGCCGACGCCCGGGGCATCGCCGCCGAGCTGGGCAGCCCCGTCGCGGTCTAGGAAGCAATGCCTGCGTGATGGCGGCCGTGACGCAGGTAGAGCTTCCTCTCCCTCGCAGTGGCAGGGGGCCGCGGCGGGCCCCTGCAGGGGGCCTCAGGCGGTGGGGTCGATCTCCTCGGGGTCGCGGCCCAGCAGCACCGCGACCTGGTCGACGACGACGTCGCGCACGAGGTCGGCCAGGTCGTCGCGGTCGTGCGCGCGCAGCTCCAGCGGCCGCCGGTAGACGACGATCCGCGGGGGCACCTCCCGGCCGCCCTCCCGGTGCGCGGGCAGGACGCGGGCCAGCGGCACGCTGCCGTCGTCCAGCACGTCGGCGTCCAGCACGACCTCGTCGGGGTTGGTGTGCTCGACCCAGGGGACGTCCTCGACGGCGAACTCGACCCCCGCGAGCTCCTTCTCCCACCGGCGCTCGAGGTCCTCGACCGCATCGAGGACCAGGTCGTCGAACTGCTCGCCGCGGCTGCGGGCCAGCGGCACGCCCTCGGGCACCAGCCGGCCGCGCAGACCGCGACCGTGCCGGTCGCGGCGGGAACGGGCGGGTCGGCTCATGGTGGGTGCGAGCGTACGGCCGGGCTGCGGGGGACGTGCGGTGGACGAGGCGCCGCCGGTCCGGTGCCCGGCGCCGACCGGTTGCCGGTGCCCGCGGGGCCGTCGTGGAGGATGGGACTGCTGCTGCCGCGGGGGTCGAGAAACCCGGTGTGCCTGATGCCGTGGACCGGGGTACGCGTCTACTGTTCGTCGCGTGAGGAACCGGTGGTGAGGCAGTCACGTCGCTGCTCGCGCAGCGGCTGCGCGCAACCGGCGGCAGCGACCTTGACGTACGTGTACGCGGAGTCGACCGCTGTCGTCGGCCCGTTGGCGACGTTCTCGGAACCGCACAGCTACGACCTCTGCGAGTTCCACGCCGAGCGGCTGACCGTCCCGCGGGGCTGGGAGGTCGTCCGCCACGAGATCGACCTCGAGGACTCCGGCCCGACCGGCGACGACCTGCTGGCCCTGGCCGACGCCGTCCGCGAGGCCGCCCGGCCCGAGCCGCCGCGCCCGCCGGCCGACGACGGCAGCGGCACCCGCCGCGGCCACCTGCGGGTCCTGCCCGACATCTCCTGACGGAGGACCCCGCTCCCCCGTTCGGGGAGCCGGTGAGCCGCCCGGTGGGGACGCCGCTAGTGTCGGTCGGCACCGTGGACCGGGGAGTCCGCGGTGAGTCCAGCCGAGGGTGAACACGTGGGTGAGCTTGCGAGACCCCGCACGAGCGGTCTCTCGTCGATCATCAAGGCCTACGACGTCCGTGGTGTCGTGCCGGACGAGTGGGACGAGCACGTCGCCCGCCGGATCGGCGCCGCCTTCGCCGAGTTCGTGCACGCCGAGAGCGGCGCGACGGCGGTCGTGACGGCGCACGACATGCGCGACTCGTCGGTGCCGCTGTCCCGCGCCTTCGCCGAGGGCGTGCTGTCCCGCGGCGTCGACGTGGTCGAGGCCGGACTCGGCTCGACCGACCTCCTCTACTTCGCCGCCGGCTCCCTCGACGTGCCCGGGGCGATGTTCACCGCCAGTCACAACCCCGCGCAGTACAACGGCATCAAGCTGTGCCGCGCCGGTGCGGCGCCCATCGGCCAGGACTCCGGACTGGTCACCATCCGCGAGTGGGCCGAGCACGACAGCTACGAGCGCGTCCCCACCCGGACGGCCTCCATCGGGCAGCGGGACCTCCTCGCCGAGTACGCCGCCCACCTGCGCGGGCTGGTCGACCTGTCGGGCATCCGGCCGCTGCGGGTGGTCGTCGACGCGGGCAACGGCATGGGCGGGCACACCGTCCCCGTCGTGCTGGCCGGCCTGCCGTTGGACGTCGTGCCGATGTACTTCGAGCTCGACGGCTCCTTCCCCCACCACGAGGCCAACCCGCTGGACCCGGCCAACCTCGTCGACCTGCAGGAGGCGATGCGCCGCGAGCGGGCGGACATCGGCCTGGCCTTCGACGGCGACGCCGACCGCGTCTTCGTCGTGGACGAGAACGGTGACCCGGTCAGCCCGTCGGCGATCACCGCGCTGGTCGCCGTCCGGGAGCTGGCCAAGGGTCGCGGGACGACGGTCATCCACAACCTGATCACCTCGCGCGCGGTGCCCGAGATCGTCCGCGAGCACGGCGGCGAGCCGGTGCGCACCCGGGTCGGGCACTCCTTCATCAAGGCCGAGATGGCCCGGACCGACGCGGTCTTCGGTGGCGAGCACTCCGCGCACTACTACTTCCGCGACTTCTGGCGGGCCGACACCGGCATGCTCGCCGCGATGCACGTCCTCGCCGCGCTGGGGGAGCAGAGCCGGCCGCTGTCGGAGCTGACCGCCGCCTACAGCCGCTACGCCGCCTCCGGCGAGATCAACTCGACCGTGGCCGACGCGACGGGGCGGACGGCGGCGGTGCGCGAGCTGTTCGAGGGCGAGGGCGGAACGGTCGACGAGCTCGACGGCCTCACCGTGGAGCTGGCCGACGGCTCGTGGTTCAACCTGCGGGCCAGCAACACCGAGCCCCTGCTCCGGCTCAACGTGGAGGCCCCCGACGCGGCGCGCATGGTCGCGCTGCGGGACCGGATCCTGGAGGTGGTGCGCGCATGACCGGGACCCCCGGCACGCCGGCCGCCGGCCCGCTGGGGCTCGACCCCGCGCTGCTGGCGATCCTGGCCTGCCCCGACACCCACCACAGCCCGCTGACCGTCGACGAGGAGGCCGGCGAGCTGCTCTGCACGACCTGCGACCGGGCCTTCCCGGTGCGCGACGGCATCCCCGTGCTGCTGCTCGACGAGGCGCGGCACCGGGGCGGCGGAGCAGGCGGGTGACCTCACCCGAGCTGGCCGAGGAGGTCCTCGACGACCTCGAGCTGCTGCGCGCCCGCGACCCGCGTGGGCTGCTGCCGGCCGTCGCCGGCGCCGGGGCGCAGGTGCGCGAGACCGCGCGGCTCACCGAGGAGGCCGGGATCGAGCGCGTGGTCGCCGGCGGCCGCCCGCGCGGCCTGGTGATCGTGGGCCGGCGCGAGGGAGCGGTGGCCGCGTCGGTGCTGCGGGCGCTGCTCGGGCCGGCGAGCCCGGTGACCGTCGACGTCGTCCCCGGGCCGGACCTGCCGGTGTGGACCGGGCCCAGCGACATCGCCGTGGTCGCCACCCGCACCGGCGCGGGCCGGTACGCGGTGACCCCCGCCTACGAGGCGGCCCGCCGCGGCGTGACGCTGCTCGGCATCGGCGCGGAGGACGCCCCGCTGCGCGCCGCCTGCAGCACCGCCCGCGCCCCGTACGTCCCGCTGCCGAGCTCCCGGGTGCGGCACACGACGCTGTGGTCGCTGCTCACCCCGCTGCTGCAGCTGGCCGTGGGCCTGGAGCTGGTCCCCGAGGCCACCGCCGACCTCGAGGCGATCGCGTCGGCCCTCGACGAGGTCGCCACCGAGTGCGGGCCCGCGCAGGAGTCGTTCGTCAACCCGGCCAAGACGCTGGCGCTCGAGCTGCTCGACGCGCTCCCGGTGATCGCCGCCGAGGGGCCGCTGGCCGGCACCGCCGCCACCCGGATCGCCGACCAGCTGGCCACGCTGGCGGGGCTCCCGGTGACCACCTTCCGCATGCCCGACCAGCGGGTGGCCGCCTGCTCGGTGCTGCGTGGCCCGCTGGCCCCGCGGGACGGTTCCGACGACTTCTTCCGGGACCGCGCCGAGGACGCCGGCCGGCGGCTGCGGCTGCTCACCGTGCGCGACAGCGACGCCGGCGAGCACGACGGCGCCGGCGAGCGGGAGCCGCGGTCGGCGCAGGAGGCCCTGCAGGAGGCGCTGCGCAGCGCCGCGGCGTCCAACGTCCCGGTGAGCGGGTTGGCCGAGCACGGCGAGCCGGAGCGGTACGGCCGGCTGCCGCGGCTGGCCCGCCAGCTCGCCGTGGCCGACTTCACCGCGGTCTACCTGGCCCTGGCCCTCGACACCGAGCGGGTCGCCGGCGCCTGAGCACACCCCGGGAGCCGTTCCGCGGATCGGGGGTTCGGCGTCCCCGGGCGGGTACCTCCGCCGGGACGCCGGTGTCCGGCCGCGCGCGGTGCGGCCGGACACCGCACGATGACCGAGACAGCACACCAGTGCTGACCGACCGGAAGGACGTCCCGTGGCGGGTGGACTCGTAGCCCTGTTCGACGACGTGGCGACACTGGCGAAGGCCGCCGCCGCCTCCGTCGACGACATCGGTGCCGCGGCCGGCCGGGCCAGCGCGAAGGCCGCCGGCGTGGTCGTCGACGACACCGCGGTCACGCCGCAGTACGTGCACGGGCTGGCTGCCGAGCGCGAGATCCCGATCATCAAGCGCATCGCCAAGGGCTCGCTGCGCAACAAGCTGCTCATCCTGCTGCCGGCGGTGCTGCTGCTCAGCCAGTTCCTGCCGTGGCTGCTCACCCCGATCCTCATGGTCGGCGGCGCGTACCTCTGCTACGAGGGCGCGGAGAAGGTCTGGCACAAGCTCCGCGGCCACGACGAGGCCCACGGTGCCGCTGATGCGGCGCCCCCGGACGAGGACACCATCGTGTCCGGCGCCGTGCGCACCGACTTCATCCTGTCCGCCGAGATCATGGTGATCTCGCTGAACGAGGTGGTCGACCAGCCCTTCCTGTCCCGGGCGGTGATCCTCGCGGTCGTCGCGGTCGGCATCACCGTGCTGGTGTACGGCGTCGTCGGCCTGATCGTGAAGATGGACGACGCCGGCCTGAGCCTGTCCGCGCGCCCCACGAAGGCCGTGGCCGCGCTCGGCCGCGGGATGGTGAAGGCGATGCCGCGGCTGCTCGCCGTCATCACCGTCGTCGGGACCGCCGCGATGCTCTGGGTGGGCGGTCACATCCTGCTGGTCGGCACCGACGAGCTGGGGCTGCACTTCCTGTACGAGACCGTGCACCACTGGGAGGAGGCGGCCCACGAGGCCACCGGGGCTCTCGGCGGGGTCGTGGGCTGGCTGGTCAACACCCTGGCCAGCGCGGTCCTCGGGCTGATCGTCGGGGCCCTGGTCGTGGCGGTCATGAGCCTGTTCCACCGGCGGAAGCAGGAGAACCCCGCCCACTAGGTCGCGGCGGGACCGCCGGAGATCGACCGTTCCCGCGTCCGTGATCCAGGTCTCATCCCGGCCGGAGCGCGGCCGGAGCAGAGTGGGGACATGAGTCGCACGCACCTCTCGCCGGACCGGCGGCGCGCCGACCGGGCTCGGCTGGCCGACGAGGTGGTGGACGTGCTCGTGGTCGGCGGGGGAGTGACCGGGGCCGGCGCGGCCCTGGACGCCGCCAGCCGTGGCCTGTCGGTGGGGTTGGTGGAGGCCCGGGACTGGGCCGCGGGCACCTCCAGCCGGTCGAGCAAGCTGATCCACGGCGGGTTGCGCTACCTGGAGCAGCTGGCCTTCCCGCTGGTGCGGGAGGCGCTGCACGAGCGCACCCGGCTGGTGCAGACGATCGCCCCCCACCTGGTCCGGCCGCTGCCGTTCCTGCTCCCGCTGCCCGCGCCCTGGCAGCGGGCCTACTACGGGGCCGGCGTGGCGCTGTACGACGTCCTCAGCAGTGCACTGGACGCCGACCGCGCCCTGCCGGCCCACCGGCACCTGTCCCGACGGGCCACGCTGTCGGCCTTCCCTGCGCTGCGCCCCGACGCCGTGTCCGGAGGGTCGATCCGCTACTGGGACGCCC
Organism: Geodermatophilus sp. CPCC 206100; assembly: GCF_048569675.1. Lineage (NCBI taxonomy): Bacteria > Bacillati > Actinomycetota > Actinomycetes > Geodermatophilales > Geodermatophilaceae > Geodermatophilus > Geodermatophilus sp. CPCC 206100. The sequence continues at coordinate 30,876 of NZ_JAQISV010000040.1, read as the reverse complement.
AGGTCGACGACGCCCGGCACACGCTGGCCGTCGTCCGGACGGCGGCCGGCTACGGGGCGCGGGTGCTGTCCAGCGCCCGCGTCACCGGGCTGCTCCGCGACGGGGAGGGCAGCGGCGCCCCGGTGGTCGGCGTCCGGGTGTCCGACCTGACCGACGGGTCCTCGTTCACGGTCCGGGCGCGCAGCGTCGTGGCCGCCACCGGGGTGTGGAGCGACGACGTCGGGGTGATGCTCGGGGCCTCGGCGCCGAGCCTGCGGGTCCGGGCCTCCAAGGGCGTGCACCTGGTCGTGCCGCGCGACGCCATCGACGTCCGCGACGTCCCCGACCGTCCCGGGCTGATCCTCCGGACGCCGACCAGCGTGCTGTTCGTCATCCCGTGGGGCGACCAGTGGATCGTCGGCACCACCGACACCCCCTGGAAGCTCGACCGGGACCACCCCGCGGCCAGCAGCGCCGACATCGGCTACCTGCTCGACCAGGTCAACCGGGTGCTGTCCCGGCCGCTGACCGCCGACCAGGTCGTCGGCGTCTACGCGGGGCTGCGGCCGCTGCTGGCCGGGGAGGCCGACCAGACCAGCCGGCTCTCCCGCGAGCACGCCGTCGTCACCCCGGTGCCGGGGCTGGTGCTGGTGGCCGGGGGCAAGTACACGACCTACCGCGTCATGGCGGCCGACGCCGTCGACGCGGCCACCGCCGGGCTGCCCGGGGTGCCACCCTCGCGGACCGCTCACCTGCCGCTGGTCGGCGCGCACCGCTGGGCCACCGTCCGCGACACCGGTCCGGAGCTGGCCGCGGCGGCCGGCCTGCCCGGGGACGCCGTCGATCGGCTGCTGCACCGGCACGGGGACCGCGTCGGCGAGGTGCTCGAGCTCGTCCGTGCCGACCCGGAGCTGGGGCGGCCGCTGCCCGGGGCGCCGGCGCACCTGGCCGCCGAGGTGGTGCACGCCGTGACCGTCGAGGGCGCGCTGCACATCGACGACGTCCTGACCCGCCGGACGAGGGTGTCGATCACCACGCCGCACCGCGGCACGGAGTCGGCCCCGGCGGTCGCCGCCCTCATGGCCGGGCCGCTGGGCTGGGACGGGCCCCGGGTGGAGCGTGAGGTCGCCCACTACGCGGCGCGGGTCGAGGCGGAGCGGGAGAGCCAGCGCATGCCGGACGACCGCACCGCAGACGCAGCTCGGCTCGGCGCGCCGGACGTGCGGGCGGCCGTCTGAGGGATGCCCCTTTCGGGGGATCCACCGGAGGCTCCACGCGGCCGTAGTAACTGGTGTGCTCTCCCAGTCAGTAGCCTCGTCCGTGATGTGGCAGCTCACCAGTGCAGTCCGGTTCTACCCATGGGGCAGCCGGACGGTCATCCCCGAGCTGCTCGGCCAGCCCAGCCCGGCCGACCGGCCGCACGCCGAGCTGTGGATGGGCGCCCACCCCGACGAGCCGAGCCTGCTGGCCGACGGGCGGGCCCTGGACAAGGCGATCGCCGACGAGCCCGAGCGGCTGCTCGGCGCCCCGGTCGTCGAGCACTTCGGCGCTCGGCTGCCGTTCCTGCTCAAGGTGCTGGCCGCCGACGCGCCCCTGTCGCTGCAGGCGCACCCGACGATGGCGCAGGCCGCCGCCGGCTACGCCGCGGAGGAGGCCGCCGGGGTCCCGAAGGACGACCCGACGCGCACCTTCAAGGACCCGTGGCACAAGCCCGAGCTGCTGGTCGCGCTCACCACGTTCGAGGCGCTGTGCGGCTTCCGCCCGGTCGAGGAGTCCCTGCACTGCCTGGCCAAGCTGCAGGTGCCGGAGTTGAAGCCGACCATCGCCGCGCTCGCCCGGCGCGGTCTGCGGGCCGCCATCCCGCAGCTGCTGGCCCTCTCCGGCCGGCGCCGGACCGCGCTGGTGGAGGCCGTCGCCGACGCCGCGAGCCAGTTCGTCGCCGCGCACGACCCGGAGTTCATCAACACCTACCGGTGGGCCGCGACGCTGGCCGAGACCTACCCCGGCGACCCCGGCGTGGTCATCTCGCTGATGTGCAACCACCTCAAGCTGGCCCCCGGCGAGGCGGTGTTCATGCCCGCCGGCAACCTGCACGCCTACCTCAGCGGGGCCGGCGTCGAGGTGATGGCGAGTTCGGACAACGTGCTGCGCGGTGGCCTGACCGGCAAGCACGTCGACCTGGCCGCGCTCATCGAGGTGCTCGACTTCAGCGACGGGCGCGTCCCGGTCCTCCACCCGGTGCTCGGGCCGGGCGGCCTGCGCTACCCGGTGCCGATCGAGGACTTCGACCTCACCCGCGTCGCCCTGGACGCCCAGTCGGGCTCGCTCACCACCGCCGGGCCCCAGCTCCTGCTGTGCACCGAGGGCCGGGCGGTCCTCGGTGCGGCCGACGGTGAGCTCGTGCTGGAGAAGGGTCAGTCGGCGTTCGTCCCGGCGGGGGAGCCGGTGACCGCGCGCGGCCCGGCGGTCCTCTACCGCACCACCACGAACCTGGGCTGACCCGGGCCCGCGGCGGGCGTGTCGCCGCCGCGGGTCCGGGATGGCGGCCTAGCGTCGGGGGGCCGTGGTCCTCCGTCCCCGCCCCGTCCTCCGCCGGCTGGCCGCCGGTGCGGTGGCGCTCGCCCTGACCGTGGGGGCGACCGCGTGCGAGCTCCTGCCCACCGGTGGGGACGTGCTCGCGGACGCGCCGGCGGGCTCGGCGCTGGAGACCCTCGGGCAGCTCGAGGTGCGGGGCCGGGCGCCGCGCACCGGCTACGACCGGGACCGCTTCGGCGCGGGCTGGGTGGACACCGACCGCAACGGCTGCGACACCCGCAACGACGTCCTGGCGCGGGACCTCACCGGCGAGACGTTCCGGCCGGACACCGGCGGCTGCGTCGTCCTCAGCGGCACCCTGGACGACCCGTACTCCGGCCGCACCATCGAGTTCCGCCGCGGCGAGGACACCAGCGAGGCGGTGCAGATCGACCACGTCGTCGCCCTCTCCGACGCCTGGCAGAAGGGCGCCCAGGCCTGGGACGAGGCCCGCCGCACCGCCTTCGCCAACGACCCGCTCAACCTGCTCGCCGTCGACGGGCCGCTCAACCAGCAGAAGTCCGACGGCGACGCCGCCACCTGGCTGCCGCCCAACCGCTCGTACCGCTGCGCCTACGTGGCCCGCCAGGTCGCGGTGAAGGCCGCCTACGGGCTGTGGGTCACCGCCGGAGAGCGCGAGGCGGCCGCCGGCGTGCTGTCCCGCTGTCCGGACGAGCCGCTGCCCGCGGGCGCGGGCGCGGCTCCGGGAGCGGGCGGGGCGCCGGTGTCCTACGCCGACTGCGCCGCGGTCCGCACGGCCGGCGCCGCGCCGATCCGGCGCGGCGAGCCGGGCTGGCAGGACGCCTTCGACGGCGACGGGGACGGGGTCGGCTGCGAGTAGGCCGGGCCCGGACCGCCACGTCGTATCCTGGACGACGGCACGAGCCCCGCCGAAGCCTCGGCATGCTCGCTCCCCGGCACGAGCCGGGACCCTCAGCGACCGACGCGCGCCCGCCCCTCGGGAGCCGGGCCGATCACTGGAGCGACATGACCGCCAGCACTGGCACCCGCGTACTGACCGACGCCTACTTCAAGGTCGCCGACCTCTCCCTCGCCGGCTTCGGCCGCAAGGAGATCGCCCTCGCCGAGCACGAGATGCCCGGCCTCATGGCGCTGCGCGCCGAGTACGGCGACGCGCAGCCCCTGGCCGGCGCGCGCATCGCCGGGTCGCTGCACATGACCGTGCAGACCGCCGTCCTCATCGAGACGCTGACCGCGCTCGGCGCCGACGTCCGCTGGGTCAGCTGCAACATCTTCTCCACCCAGGACCACGCCGCGGCCGCGATCGTCGTGGGCGACGGCACCGCCGAGGAGCCCGCCGGCGTCCCGGTGTTCGCCTGGAAGGGCGAGACGCTGGAGGAGTACTGGTGGTGCACCCAGCGCCTGTTCGAGTTCCGGGGCGAGGACGGCGCCGTCGTCGGCCCCAACATGCTGCTGGACGACGGCGGTGACGCGACCCTGCTCGTGCACCTGGGCACCCGCTTCGAGGCCGACGGCGCCGTTCCCGCGACCACCGAGGTCGACTCCGAGGAGTACGGCGTCATCCTCGAGGCGCTGCGCGGCACCCTGGCGGAGGACGGGCAGTACTGGACCCGCATCGGCCAGGGGATCCGCGGCGTCACCGAGGAGACCACCACCGGCGTCATGCGCCTGTACGAGCTCGCCCGCGAGGGCCGGCTGCTGTTCCCGGCGATCAACGTCAACGACTCGGTCACCAAGAGCAAGTTCGACAACCTCTACGGCTGCCGGCACTCCCTCATCGACGGCATCAACCGGGCCACCGACGTCATGATCGGCGGCAAGGTCGCCGTCGTCTGCGGTTACGGGGACGTCGGCAAGGGCTGCGCCGAGTCGCTGCGCGGCCAGGGCGCCCGGGTGATCATCACGGAGATCGACCCGATCTGCGCGCTGCAGGCGGCGATGCACGGCTACGAGGTGACCACGCTCGACGAGGTCATCGGCAAGGCCGACATCATCATCACGGCCACCGGCAACAAGGACATCATCACCGCCGAGCAGCTGGGCCGGACCAAGCACCAGGCGATCGTCGGCAACATCGGGCACTTCGACAACGAGATCGACATCGCCGGTCTGGCCCGCACCCCGGGCATCGAGCGGACGACCATCAAGCCGCAGGTCGACGAGTGGCGGTTCGCCGACGGCCACACGATCATCGTGCTCTCCGAGGGCCGGCTGCTGAACCTGGGCAACGCCACCGGCCACCCCAGCTTCGTGATGAGCGCGTCGTTCTCCAACCAGGTGCTCGCGCAGATCGAGCTGTGGAACAACCGCGCCGCCTACGAGGGTCAGACCCCCGGGGTGACCGTCCTGCCCAAGAAGCTCGACGAGCACGTGGCCCGACTGCACCTCGACGCCCTCGGCGTGAAGCTCACCGAGCTGAGCAAGGTGCAGGCCGACTACATCGGCGTGCCGGTGGAGGGCCCCTTCAAGTCCGACCACTACCGCTACTGAGAGGACCCCGCTGCCCCCCACCCTTCGCAGGCTCAGGGCGGGTCCCTGCAGCGGGGGCCGTTCCAGTGCGTCACCAGGCTCAGGGTGGGCCCCGGGACGGGGCCGTTCCAGTCGGTCGCTCGGGGCCGGATACGCCCTGTCGGGGGGCGTACTCCTGCTACTGGGTGACACCCGTGGGGCACCCGTCCGGTCCATCACCGGGCGGGTGCCCTCGTTTTCGCGGCGGGCAGCGCAGAATGGGCGCCGTGCCACCCACCGCTCCCCAGAACGGCTCCAGCCGCGGCCGTGTCCTGGTCGTCGACGACGACGCCGCCCTCGCCGAGATGCTCGGCATCGTGCTCCGGCGCGAGGGCTACGAGCCGGCCTTCGTCTCCGACGGCAACCGCGCGGTGGGCGTCTTCCAGCAGACCCGCCCGGACATCGTGCTGCTCGACCTCATGCTGCCCGGCCGCAACGGCCTGCAGATCTGCCAGGACATCCGCACCCAGTCGACCGTGCCGATCGTCATGCTCACCGCCAAGGGCGACACGATCGACGTCGTCCAGGGGCTGGAGGCCGGCGCCGACGACTACGTCACCAAGCCGTTCAAGCCGGTCGAGCTGGTCGCGCGGGTGCGCGCCCAGCTGCGGCGGGGCGAGACCGGCCAGGCGGAGAACCTGAGCATCGGCGACGTCCAGATCGACGTGCCGGCGCACCAGGTCACGCGGGACGGCGTGCCGATCGCGCTGACCCCGCTGGAGTTCGACCTGCTGGTCGCCCTGGCCCGCAAGCCGCGGCAGGTGTTCACCCGCGAGCTGCTGCTCGAGCAGGTGTGGGGGTACCGGCACGCCGCGGACACCCGGCTGGTGAACGTCCACGTGCAGCGGCTGCGCGCCAAGATCGAGCGCGACCCGGAGAAGCCCGAGATCGTGCTGACCGTGCGCGGTGTCGGCTACAAGGCGGGCCCACCGTGAGCGAGCCTGCCCGTGGCAGGGCACCGGTTCGCGCAGTGACGGCGGCGCGGCCGCGGCGGTCGTGAGCACCACCCGCCCGGCACCCGCCGACCCCGCGGCGGAGCCGGCCGCGGCGCCTGCGCCCGGCGTCGCGTCGTCCTCCGCCGGGGTGGTGGGCACGCCGGCGGCCACCTCCCGCCCGGGCGCGCAGTCCCGGGTGCGGCGGCTGCGCCGCGGGGTGCGGCGCCGGGTCGTCCGGACCCGCCGGATCGCCCGCCGGCTCGGCGCGCGGGCGCTGCACGCGTGGCGGTCCTCGCTGCACGTGCGCATCGGCGCGATCACGATGGTGGTCGCCGGCACGGTCGTCGTGATCGTGAGCATGGTGCTGTTCAGCCAGATCCGGGACCAGCTGCTGTCGGTCAAGCGGCAGGCGGCCGTCGACCAGGCGCAGGCGGGCGTGCTGTACGCGCAGAGCGAGGTGGCCGGCATCGCGACCGGGGACGCGGCGAGCGTCCGGTCGACCCTGGACCGCACCGTCAAGCAGCTCAAGGAGCGCGGCGGCCCGGCCGGTGACTTCGACGTCGTCATGGTCTACCGCAGCGGCGACACCGAGCGGCCGGCGCCCAGCCGCCGCTTCGTCTACCCGGCGATCCCGGCCGAGCTGCGTGCCGACGTCGCCTCGGGCGGCCAGTTCTCGCAGTACGCGATGGTGCCCGACGCGACCGACGAGCTCCGGCCGACGCTGCTCATCGGCGCCCCGGTGCCCACCGACGCCGCGGCTCCCGAGCGGATCGAGCTGTACTACGCCTTCCCCCTCGACCAGGAGGAGGAGAGCCTCTCGCTGATCCGCAGCACCGTGGTGATCAGCGGCATCGCCCTGACGCTGTTCGTCGTCGGCATCGGCGTGCTGGTGACCCGGCTGGTGGTCGACCCGGTGCGCCGGGCGGCCGGGACGGCGCAGCGGCTGGCCGAGGGGCAGCTCGAGGAGCGGATGACGGTCCGCGGCGAGGACGACCTCGCCCGGCTGGCGACCAGCTTCAACGCGATGGCCGACAGCCTCCAGCGGCAGATCACCCAGCTGGAGGGGCTCTCCCAGCTGCAGCAGCGGTTCACCTCCGACGTCTCGCACGAGCTCCGCACGCCGCTGACCACGGTGCAGATGGCCGCGGAGATCCTCTACGAGTCCCGCGGCGACTTCCCGGCGCAGGTGGCCCGCTCCGCGGAGCTGCTGCACACGGAGCTGGACCGGTTCGAGTCGCTGCTCACCGACCTGCTGGAGATCAGCCGCTACGACGCCGGGGTCGCCGTCCTCGACTGGGAGCCCACCGATCTGGGCGCCCTCGTCCGGCGGGTGACCGCCGGGATGTCGGCGCTGGCCGAGCGGCACGGCTGCGAGCTGACCGTCACCGGCCCGGACGAGGAGGTCATCGCCGAGGTCGACGCCCGCCGGGTGGAGCGGATCCTGCGCAACCTGGTCGGCAACGCGATCGAGCACGGGGCGGGGCGACCGGTGGAGGTCTCCTGGGCGGCCAACCGGACCGCGGCCGCGGTCACCGTCCGCGACCACGGCGTCGGGCTCAGCTCGGCCGAGGCCCAGCACGTGTTCGACCGCTTCTGGCGGGCCGACCCCTCGCGCGTGCGGACCGTCGGCGGCAGCGGGCTGGGCCTGTCCATCAGCCTCGAGGACGCCCGGCTGCACGGCGGCTGGCTCCAGGTGTGGGGGCAGCCGGGGGCGGGCGCGCAGTTCCGACTGACCGTGCCGCTGACCGCCGGTGCCGACCTCACCAGCTCGCCGCTGCCACTGCGTCCGGCCGTCGGGCGCCGCGCCCTGGGCGCACGGTGACGCGCCGCGCGGCCGGTCCGCTCGCCGTCGTCCTGGCTCTGCTGAGCGCCTGCTCGACGGTGCCGACCAGCTCGCCGACGGTGCAGATCACCCAGGCGCCGACCCGCCCGGCCGGCGAGGTGGGCATCGAGCCGCTGTCCCCGGTCGCGGGCGCCACGCCCGACGAGATCGTCCGTGGCTTCCTCGACGCCGCGGCCAGCACCGTGCGCGGGCACCCGGTCGCCCGCGAGCACCTGGCGCCGGAGGCGTCGCAGTCGTGGTCGGACGAGTCGGACATCACCGTCCTCGGCTCGGACTACGCCACGGTCACCACCGACGCCGGCACGGTCGCGCTGACCGCCGAGCTCGTGGGCACCATCGACCCGCGTGGGGTCTTCTCGGTGGCCGGCGAGGGGATCTACACCCGCGACTTCACCCTCCAGGAGGTCGAGGGCGAGTGGCGGATCACGAACCCGCCGGACGGGCTGGTGATCCTCGAGCCGGACTTCCAGCGCCTCTACCAGCGCCGCGACCTCTACTTCCTCGACCCCACCGGCGAGCGGGTGGTGCCCGACCCGCGCTACCTGATCAGCGGCGAGGCCCAGCCGACGGCCCTGGTGGACCGGTTGATCGAGGGCGCCTCGGCGTCGCTGTCGGCCGGCGTCCGCAACGACCTCGGAGGCGCGTCGCTGAACAGCACGGTCTCCGTCTCCGGCCAGACGGTGACCGTCGACCTGTCCGGGCTGGCCGAGGCGCCGGAGTCGCAGCTCACGGGGCTGTCCGCGCAGCTGGTCTGGACCCTGGAGCAACTGCCGGCCCGGTCGGTGCAGATCCTGGTGGACGGCGACCCGCTGCGCCTGGACGGCGTGCCCCTGCAGCAGACGGTGGACACCTGGACCCGGTTCGACCCCGACACCGTCCCGGTCGGGGCGGTGGGCCACTACGTCAACGGCGGCGCGCTGCTGACCGTGCCGGGCAACCCGGCGCCGGGACCGGCCGGCACGGGCGGCTACGGCCTCACCGCCGCGGCGGTGGCGACCGACCGGCGCACCGGCGAGCCCACGCAGATGGTGGGGACGACCGAACGCGACGGCGCCAGGCTGCTGTCCGGGCCCTACGGCGGCGACCTGGTGGAGGTCCTCGCCGGGTCCAGCCTCAGCGCGCCGACCGTCGCGGCCACCCGCGAGGAGTTCTGGGTGGTCCGCGACGGCGGTGCGGTGGTGCGGGTGCCGGCCGGCGGCACGCCGCAGTCGGTCACCGTCCCGACGCTGGCCGGGCTCGGCCGCGCCACGGTCCTGCAGCTGTCCCCGGACGGCGTCCGGGCCGCGCTCGTGGTGGAGAACGGCCAGCAGGAGAGCCTGCTCGTGGGCACCGTGGTGCGCTCGGGGGAGGGCGCGGTGGCCCTGCGCGACCTGCGGGCCGTGGCGCCGACGCTGTCCCAGGTCGTGGACGTGGCGTGGCGGACGGCGGGCAGCCTGCTCCTGCTGGCCGGGGACGCCGGCGAGGACCGGATCGTGCCCTACGTCGTCGGGGTCGACGGCTGGGGTCTGGACGACGTGCCCACCGCCGGCCTGCCGAGCCAGCCCACCAGCGTCGCGGCGGCTCCCGGGCAGCCCCCGCTGGTGAGCGCCGGCGGCACCATCTGGCAGTGGCAGCTGGCCGGCGGCACGTGGGTCACCCTCGTCCGCGGCTCGCAGCCGCTGCCGGGGACCGAGCCGGTCTACCCGATGTGAGCCGGTCGTCCACGGTCGGATGGCCCCGTCCACAGCCGGCGGGGAGTCCTGGCGGCGGCGTGAGGGAGCGGCGACGCTGGTCCGGTGGACGGCGGGCTGCTCGCGGCGCTGGCCGACCTGCTCCTGCCGCGCACCTGCGCCGGCTGCGGGCTGCCCGGGGCACTGCTGTGCCGGCGCTGCGCCCGGCTGCTGACCGTGCCGCACCTGGCCCAGCCGCGGCGCTTCCCGGTCGGCTTCCCGCCGACGGTCGCCGCCGGCGCCTACGCCGGGCCGGTGCGGCCGGCGGTCAACGCGTTCAAGGAGCGCGGTCGGGCGGAGCTGGCCCGGCCGCTCGGCGCGGCCCTGGCCCTCGCCGTCGCCGGGGTGGTGGCCGGGCTCGACGGCGGCTGCCGGGAGGTCCGGCTGGTGCCCGTGCCCAGCAGCCGGGCGGCGCTGCGGGTCCGCGGCCGCGACCACGTCCGGGAGCTGACCGGTCGCGCCGTGGCCGAGCTGCGCGCCGCCGGGGTGCCCGCTGCCCCTGCCCGGCTGCTGCGCCGGACCGGGCGGGTGCGGGACTCCGCCGGGCTCTCCGCGGACCAGCGGCGGGCCAACCTCGCCGGCACCTTCGCGCTGGTGCCCGGGGCCGCGGCGGTCGGCCGGGACGGCGTGCTGGTGCTCGTCGACGACGTCGTGACCAGCGGCGCGACCCTCACCGAGGCCGCTGCCGCGCTCGCCCCCGCCGCCGTTCACGCGGGTCCTCCGGTGCTGGCCGCCGTCGTCGCGGCGACCCCGCGCCGGGTCCCTCTGACCGGTCCGGGAGCGGACCGGCGAGGGCAGCAAGGTCGACTGTCGGGACCCGGGAACGGCGACTAGCGTGGAGCCGATCACAGCCCGTCCTACCGGGAGGTCTCATGGAGATCGTGGTCCGTGGCCGCAACGTCGAAGTCCCCGAGCACTACAGAGAACACGTCGAGGACAAGGTCGGTCAGCTCGAACGATTCGACGGCAAGCTGAAGTTCATCCGGGTCGACGTGGAGCTCTTCCACGAGAAGAACCCGCGCCAGTCCGCGCAGTGCCAGCGCGTGGAGATCACCCTCCGGGGCAAGGGCCCCGTCGTCCGCGCCGAGGCCAGCGCGCCGGACTTCTACTCCGGGCTCGACCTGGCGGCCGGCAAGCTCGAGCACCGGCTGCGCAAGGCGGCCGACCGCCGCCGCGTGCACCACGGCCGGCGCACCCCCGCCACCGTCCGCGTCGGCGGTGCCACCGACGCCGGCGTCCTCGAGGCGTTGGACCGGGAGCGGCAGCTCGCCGCCGAGGGCCCGCACGTCACCGACCTCGACGAGCACCTGCCCGGGCGGATCGTCCGGGAGAAGCACCACCCGGCCACCCCGATGACCGTCGACCAGGCCCTCCACGAGATGGAACTGGTCGGCCACGACTTCTTCCTCTTCCAGTGCGCCGACACCGGCCAGCCGACGGTCGTGTACCGGCGCCACGCCTACGACTACGGGCTCATCCGCCTCGTCGACGCCCCGCTCGACGGCAAGCTCGAGCAGCAGCCCGCCCAGCCCGCGGCGGCGCCTCTCTGAGCGCGCGGCGGGCGGGGCGCAGCAGGCGCCCCGCCCGCCGCCTCAGTCCCCGGCGACCCGGCCGAACAGCACCGCGTCGCGGTACGAGCCGTCCCGGTCGTCCAGACACGCGCGGACGACGCCCTCGCGCGTGAAGCCGGCCCGCACCGCCACCGCCTGCGAGGCGGTGTTGTCGACGTCGGCCACCAGGTGCACCCGGGGCGCGCCTCGCCCCAGCGCCCACGCCGCCAGTGCGCCGGCGGCCTCGGCGGCGTATCCCCGCCCGCGGGCCCAGGGCGCGATCCAGTAGCCGACCTCCGGGCCGAACCGGCCCTCGCGCAGGTGCAGGCCCGCGGAGCCGACCAGTTCCCCGCCGGCCTCCACCACCACCGGCATCCCCCGACGCTCGGCCCGTTCGCGGGGCGCCACCTCGGTCACGAACAGCCGGGCGTCGTCGCGGGTGTAGGGGACCGGGACGGCGGTGATCCAGCGCTGGATCCCGGGGTCCTGGCAGGCCCGAAGCACGGCGTCCTCGTCGTCGGGACGGTGCGGCCGCAACACGAGCCGGGCGGTGCGCACCGCCTCGGTGGTCAGGTCGATGTCGCCGAGGTCCATGCGGCCATCGTCTGGCATCGCGCACGTGCCGGGCCCGCTCTCACGCGTTGCCCAGGACGCGGTCGACCGAGATCTCCAGCACCACCCGAGCCGGGTTCTCCCGCGGCAGCCGGTAGCGCTGCGCGTAGCGCTGCTCGGCGTCGGCCACCGACGCGCGGTCGTCGCGCACCACCGCCGTCCCCTCGAGGGTCACCCAGCGGCGGCCGTCGACCTGGCAGACGGCCACCCGGTCCTGCCCGGCGCGGACGTGGCGGACCTTCGCCGACGTCCCCGAGGTGATGACCCGGGCGGTGCGGGTCGCCGGGTCGTAGGTCACGCCGACGGGGACGACGTGCGGGCCGCCGTCGGGGCGCAGCGTGGTGAGGGTCGCGAGGTGCCGCTCGGTGAGGAAGGTGAGGAGATCGGGGCCCAGGTTGTCCAGGTCGTGCGCCACCCGCGGATCGTCGCAGCCGACACCGATCTGCGCGCCGCCTACGCTGGGGTACGTGGTGTTCTCGAAGATCCTGCGAGCCGGTGAGGGCAAGCTCCTCCGACGACTGAACAAGATCGCGGATGCGGTGGAGTCCCTGGCGGACGACGTCGTGGACCTCACCGACGCGGAGCTGCGGGCCAAGACCGACGAGTTCAAGGCGCGTCTGGACGACGGGGAGACCCTCGACCACCTCCTGCCCGAGGCCTTCGCCGTCGTCCGCGAGGCCGCGACCCGCACCCTCGGCCAGCGGCACTTCCGCGTGCAGATCATGGGCGGCGCCGCGCTGCACCTCGGCAACATCGCCGAGATGCGCACCGGTGAGGGCAAGACGCTGACCGGCGTCCTGCCGGCGTACCTCAACGCGCTGGCCGGCCAGGGCGTGCACGTCGTCACCGTCAACGACTACCTCGCCAAGCGCGACGCCGAGTGGATGGGGCGGGTGCACCGCTTCCTCGGCTTGTCGGTCGGCACGATCCTGTCCGGCGAGCGCCCGGCGCACCGCCGCGAGCAGTACGCCTGCGACATCACCTACGGCACGAACAACGAGTTCGGCTTCGACTACCTGCGCGACAACATGGCCTGGAGCAAGGCCGACCTGGTGCAGCGCGGCCACCACTACGCGGTCGTCGACGAGGTCGACTCCATCCTCATCGACGAGGCGCGCACCCCGCTGATCATCAGCGGCCCCGCCGAGTCCGCCGGCAAGTGGTACACGGAGTTCGCCCGCATCGTGCCGCTGATGAAGCGGGACACCCACTACGAGGTGGAGGAGGCCAAGCGCACGGTCGCCGTCACCGAGGAGGGCGTGGAGTTCGTCGAGGACCAGCTCGGCATCGACAACCTCTACGAGGCGGTCAACTCGCCGCTGATCAGCTACCTGAACAACGCCCTCAAGGCCAAGGAGCTGTTCCACCGCGACCAGCAGTACATCGTCAGCAACGGCGAGGTGCTCATCGTCGACGAGTTCACCGGCCGCGTGCTGGCCGGACGGCGCTACAACGAGGGCATGCACCAGGCCATCGAGGCCAAGGAGCGGGTGCAGATCAAGGACGAGAACCAGACGCTCGCCACGATCACCCTGCAGAACTACTTCCGGCTCTACGAGAAGCTCTCCGGGATGACCGGCACCGCCCAGACCGAGGCGGCCGAGCTCTCCCAGACCTACAAGCTGGGCGTCGTGCCCATCCCGACGAACCGGCCGATGGTCCGCGAGGACCGCTCCGACGTCATCTACAAGACCGAGCAGGCAAAGTTCGACGCGGTCATCGACGACATCGCCGAGCGGCACGAGAACGGCCAGCCGATCCTGGTGGGCACCGCGAGCGTGGAGAAGTCCGAGGTCCTCGCCAAGCTGCTGCTGCGCCGCGGCATCCCGCACGAGGTGCTCAACGCGAAGAACCACGCGCGCGAGGCGCACATCGTGGCCCAGGCCGGGCGGCTGGGCGCGGTCACCGTGGCGACCAACATGGCCGGCCGCGGCACCGACATCCAGCTGGGCGGCAACCCCGACTTCATCGCCGACGAGGAGCTGCGCGCCCGCGGCCTGTCCCCGGCGGAGACGCCGGAGGAGTACGAGGCGGCCTGGGACGACGCGCTGGCCAAGGCCAAGGAGCAGGTCAAGGCCGAGCACGAGCAGGTCACCGACGCCGGGGGCCTCTACGTGCTCGGCACCGAGCGGCACGAGAGCCGCCGCATCGACAACCAGCTGCGTGGCCGCTCGGGCCGGCAGGGCGACCCGGGCGAGTCGCGGTTCTACCTGTCCCTGGGCGACGACCTCATGCGGCGGTTCAACGGCCCGATGCTCGAGTCGATGATGACCACGCTGCGGGTGCCCGACGACCAGCCGATCGAGTCGAAGATGGTCACCCGGGCGATCCGCTCGGCGCAGACCCAGGTCGAGCAGCAGAACTACGAGGTCCGCAAGGACGTCCTCAAGTACGACGAGGTGCTCAACCGCCAGCGCATGGTCATCTACGACGAGCGGCGCAAGGTGCTCGACGGCCAGGACCTGCACGAGCAGGTGCAGTCGATGGTGGACGACGTCATCAGTGCCTACGCCGACGGCGCGACCGAGACCGGCTACGCGGAGGACTGGGACCTCGACCAGTTGTGGAGCGGGCTCAAGGCGCTCTACCCGGTCGGGGTCACGGTCGACGGGCTCATCGACGAGGTGGCCGGCGGGGAGCAGGCCGCGCTGTCGGCCGACGCCCTGAAGAGCGCGCTGCTGGACGACGTCCACCGCGCCTACGAGGAGCGCGAGACCGCGCTCGGCTCCGAGGTGATGCGCGAGCTGGAGCGGCGGGTGCTGCTGTCGGTGCTGGACCGCAAGTGGCGCGAGCACCTGTACGAGATGGACTACCTGCGGGCCGGCATCCACCTGCGCGCGATGGCCAACCGCGACCCGGTCGTGGAGTACCAGCGCGAGGGCTACGACATGTTCAACCAGATGCTGGACGGCATCAAGGAGGAGTCGGTCGGCTTCCTGTTCAACCTGGAGGTCAAGACCAGGGAGCAGCAGGAGGCGGAGGCCCAGGCCAAGCAGGCCGAGGCCGAGGCGAAGGCGCTGGCCGCCGCCCAGCAGGGGACGGCGCGGGTGCTGGCCCGTCAGGCCGCGGCCGCGCAGGCCGTCCAGGCGGCGGCCGCCCCGGCGCCGCCCGCCGCCCCGCCGACGGTGGACGGCGACGGTGCCGCCGCGGTACCGGCTCCGGCACCCGCGGCTCCGGCCGCGTCGGCACCTGCTGCCGCGGCTCCCGCTCCGGCACCCGCGGCTCCCGCTCCTTCACCCGCGGCTCCGGCTCCGTCGGCCCCGGCGCCCTCGGCCCGCCGGTCCGGCGTGTCGACCACGAAGGGCAGGCCGGCGCCCGTCCGGGCCGCCGCGCCGGCGCCGACCGCACCGGCGAACGAGGAGCCGACGCCGTCGGCCACCGAGGCGCAGCTGCAGGTCAAGGGCCTGGAGGAGCCGCGCCGCTCGCCCGAGGACCTCAGCTACTCGGCGCCGAGCCTGGATGCCTCGGTCAAGGAGAGCGGCCCCGCCAAGGCGGCCAAGTCGGCGACGGTCACCGGGACCAAGGAGCCGGCCCGCAACGCGCCGTGCCCCTGCGGCTCGGGCAAGAAGTACAAGGCCTGCCACGGAGCCCCGTCCCGCGCCTGAGACCGGTCCCCGCCCTTCCCGCCCTGGACGGGGCACGACGCCCCTGCCGGTCCGCCGGCGGGGGCGTCGTCGTGTGTGGCCCGCGCCTCGGGGCGCCCCCAGGGGCCTCGTTCAGCCGATCTGCAGCGCGGTGCACCGCCACCGGCCGTCGATGCCCTCCAGGCGGGCGGCGACCGCGTGTGCCCGGCCCGACCGGCGTGCCACCGCGCTCACCTCGGCGACGCCGTCCACGGGTTCGCACACGGCGACCGGGCCGAGGAGCACCGGGGCCGTTCCGCTGCTGCACCAGCGGGGCCGGCGACCACTGGTCAGCGCGGCGTAGACCCCGGGCGAGGTGAGCGCCTGCACCTGGGTGAGCGGTCGCTGGTCGGCCAGCGCCTCGAGGGTGAGG
Organism: Geodermatophilus sp. CPCC 206100; assembly: GCF_048569675.1. Lineage (NCBI taxonomy): Bacteria > Bacillati > Actinomycetota > Actinomycetes > Geodermatophilales > Geodermatophilaceae > Geodermatophilus > Geodermatophilus sp. CPCC 206100. Next base: position 15,188 of record NZ_JAQISV010000040.1, on the reverse strand, counting down.
GTGAGCAACCGCCGTCCGGCCGGGCGCGGGTCGGGGAGGTCCGCTCGTCCGGACCAGGCCGGCTCGAACCCGGCGAGGAAGCCCTCGGCCCGGCCCTGCTCCCGCGGTCGGGGACCCGGCCGGTGCGGCGGGCGCGGAACGGCGACGCCAGGGCGCACCAGGCGCACGACCGCGTGCTGCGCCAGCGGCGGCTGGGGCGTCGGGACGACGGTGAGCCGCAGTGCCGCGGCGGTGAGCGGCTGGTCGGCGGCGGGGGAGGACAGGGACGCGGTCACGGGGTGCTCCGGGATCGAGGTGTCGGGACGGGCTGGTCGGGTGGGCGTCGGGCCGTGCGCGGTGGCCGGCGCTGTCACGGTGCGGAGGGCGGGCGCAGGACCTGGCCCGGGAGCAGCAGGTCGGGATCGGGACCGATCACGCCGGCGTTGAGCTGCCACCAGGCCTGAACAGCGGCGGCGGTCTCCCCGGCGGTGGGCTCCCGGCCGGACCGGTCCTGCAGGTCGGCGGCGGCGATGTCCCACAGACACTCGCCGCGCAGGACGACGTGGTCCCCGGGGTCGGGGAGGGGCCAGCCCGGGACGGGGGCGGCCGTCGGCTGTGGTGCCGGTGCCGGTGCCGGCGTCGGTCGGGGCGCGGTGGTCTGTGCCGGTGCGCTGGTCTGTGGCGGTGCGGGCGTCGGCGGAGCCGGTGCCCGTGGCCAGTCCGGGATCGGCCCCGCGGTCGCGGTGCCGGAGGACGGCCAGTCCGTGACGCCGGCGTGCGCGGCGGCGCTGTCCGGGGCGGCGGACGCCGGCGCGCAGGCGACGAGGAGGGGAGCGCCGGCGGTGAGGCCGACGCCGAGTGCCAGTGCCGCGGCGCGACGGGCTCCCGCCGGCAGGACCCGGCGGCTGAGCGCGCGGGCGAGGCCGCCGGCGAGGCCGGGCAACCCGGAGGCGGCCGTGAGCACCAGGCCGAGGAGTCCCCAGAGCCAGGTGAGCCACGCCAGGGCGGCCACGGCGCAGAGCAGCAGCGTCTCCGGACCGACCGTGTCGGCGGCGCGCTGGAGGTCGAGCCCGGTGGTGGCCAGCCAGGCCAGGTCCGGGGTGGCCGCCCGGAGTGCGGCGGCGACAGCGGCCATCGCCACCGTCGTCCCCAGCAGTCGCCGTGTCGACATGTCCCCTCCTCGGTTCCGGTACGGAGACTAGAGCAAGCAAACGCAACCAAATGCAAGCTTCCACAGGGAACTAGGCTGGCCGCGGAGGTGGTGAGATGCGCTGGCAGCGGTTGTTCGCCGAGCTGGAGGCCGAGTTCGACGCGGTGGAGGCGGCGGCCGAACGCGCCGAGGCGGGGTCGCGTCGCCGGGCCGAGCTCGGAGCCGTCCGGCTGGCCGAGCGGCTCGCGGGTTCGGTGGGACGGCCCGTCTCGCTGCGCTGCCGCGGGGCCGGTGAGGTGGCCGGGACACTCACCGACGTGGGACCGGACTGGCTGCTGCTGAGCGACGACGTCCACCGCGAGGTGCTCGTGGCGACCGGCGCCGTCCTGTCGGTGGCCGGGCTGGGCCGGATGACGGCGGTGCCGGCGCCGGACGGCTCGGTGCGGGGTCGGCTCGACCTGCGGCGGGCGTTGCGCGGGCTGGCGCGGGACCGCAGCGTCGTGCAGGTGCTCCTCGACGACGGCTCGGCGTCCGTGGGCACCGTGGACAGCGTGGGCGCGGACTTCGTGGAGCTCGCCGAGCACGCGGCCGACCAGCCGCGCCGCGCGGGCGCGGTGTCGGGCGTGCGGACGCTGGCGTTGCCGGCGCTCGTGCTGGTGCGGACCCTGGCGCCCGGGCTCGACTGACCCGGCTCAGCGCCGGCGGCGGCCTCCGGTGGCGGGTGCGGCGGTGGTGCCGGCCGACGCGGCCGCATCCGGCTCACCGGACACCGGCTCGGCCGTTCCGGGCTCGGCCGGCGGCGGGGGGACGGAGCCCGCGCGAGCCTCGGCGTACTTCTGCTGGATGAACCGCTCGAGCTCGTCCACCTCGACGCGCCACTGGCCGCGACCGCCGATCTGGATGGCGATGAGCTCCTTGCGCCGGACCAGCGCGTAGGCCTGGGACCACGACACGTTGAGGATCTCGGCGACGTCGTCGAGGGTCAGGAAGCGCGGTGTGGGCATGGGGTCTCCGTCCGGTCGCGCCCAGTCTGGCAGCCCCGTCCGGGTGGGATGAGCGCCGTCCACACCCGAACGTGTGGATGGCGACTGCGCGCTCCTGCATCCGTGTCGCATCATCTGCGTCCGACCGTGGTCGATCGAGACCATCGGCGCGAATCGCAGAGGGGAGGCGGCCGGCCGTGAGGGCTCCCTCCACCGTCCCCGGTTCGTCGACGGGCCCGGAGCCAGTGACCGGGCCGGTGCCGCGGCGGGTCCGACCGCCCCGCTGGCTGGACCTGCGCCTGGTCCTCGGGGTGCTCCTCGTGCTGGGGTCGGTCCTGCTGGGGGCGCGCGTCGTCGCCAGTGCCGACGCCACCGTGCCGGTCTGGTCGGCCGCCGGTGACCTCGCGGCGGGCACCGTGCTCGAGGCCGGCGACCTGGTGGCGGTCGACGTGCGCCTCGACGCGGTCGCCGGTTCGTACCTCGCGACCAGCACCCGCCCGGAGGGCCGCGCCCTCGCCCGGGCGGTGAGCACCGGCGAGCTGCTGCCGCGGGCGGCGCTCGAGGAACCGGCCGAGCTGGTCCAGGTGGCGCTGCCCGTCCAGGCCGGCTTCGTGCCGCCGGGACTGGTGCGCGGACAGGTCGTGGACGTGTACGCCGTGGCCGACCCGGCGGCCGGGGCCGCAGCGACGGCAGCGTCGGAGGTGTCCCTCGTCGTCGGTGCCGCACCCGTCCAGGCCATCTCCGGGCGGACGGAGGGAGTCCTGTCCACGGCGACGACCACCGTGCAGGTCGTGGTCTCGGTGCCGGCCGCACGCGCCGCCGAGGTCCTGGCGACCATCGCCGGGCGCCCGCTGGTGGTCGTCGTGCACGGCTCCGTCGACGTCCCCGACGGGGGCACCGGCAGCGGCGGTTCCGCAGCCGGTGCCGGCGGGGCGGCGACCCCGCCCGGCCCGCCGTCGTCCGCGCCGTCGTCCGAGCCGGGGACGACGGTCCCGGCCCCTGTCGCCCCTGCCCCCGTCGCCCCGGCGGCCGGAGCGCCGGCTGACCCGGCCGCGCCCGCCGCGCCCGCCGCACCCGCTGCGCCGCCTGCTGGGGCGCCGGTCGTCCCCGGGCCGGCACCCCTCCCGGTCCCGGCGCCCTGATGGCGCTGCAGGTCTTCACCGCCGTCACGGGGGCGGCGTGGGAGTCGGCGCTGGTCGGTGCCCTGGACCGGACCGACCACGGCGTGACGGTCGTCCGCCGGTGCGTCGACGTCTCCGAGCTGCTGGCGGCCGCCGCCACCGGGACGGGGCAGGCCGCGCTGCTGTCCGCGGACCTCCGGCGGCTGGACGCCGATGCGGTCGCCCGGCTGCGCGCGGCCGGCATCGCGGTGGTGGGCCTCGTCGAGCCCGGTGACGACCGCGCCGCTGACCGCCTGCACGCGCTCGGCGTCGCCCGGGTGCTCCCTGCCGACGCCGAGCCCGACGTCATCGCGCGCGCCCTGCGCGACGCGGTGGCCGGCGGCCCGCCGTCCGGCCGCGACATCGCCGACCCGCGATCGGCCCTTCCCGGGCCCGCGTCTCCGCAGCCCCGCGCCGACCGGGCGGCCGGTTCCGGGCGGGTCGTGGCCGTCTGGGGGCCGACCGGTGCTCCCGGGCGGACCACGGTCGCCGTCGGGCTGGCCGACGAGGCCTCCCGGCTGGACGTCCAGACCCTGCTGCTGGACGCCGACGTCTACGGCGGGGTGGTCGCCCAGGTGCTGGGCCTGCTCGACGAGTCGCCGGGGCTCGCGGCGGCGGCGCGGCAGGCCTCCGCCGGCACCCTGGACGACTCGACCCTGGGGCGACTGGCGTGGGCGGTGCGCCCGCGGCTGGGCGTCCTCACCGGCCTGGCCCGTGCCGACCGTTGGCCCGAGCTGCGGCCGCAGGGTGTGGCCGCCGTGCTGGAGGAGGCCCGCCGGGTCGCCGACCTCACGGTCGTCGACTGCGCGTTCAGCCTGGAGGAGGACGAGGAGCTCTCCTTCGACACGGCGGCACCGCGACGCAACGGCGTGACCCTCACCGTGCTCGAGGCCGCGGACACGGTGCTGTGCGTGAGCGGAGCCGACCCGGTGGCGCTGCAGCGCACGATCCGGGCCCTGGGTGAGCTGCGCGACGTCCTGCCCGCCGTGGAACCGCTGGTCGTGGTGAACCAGGTCCGCCGGGGGCCGGTGCCGGGGGACCCTCGACGTGAGATCGCCGAGGCGCTGGAACGGTTCGCCGGCCACGAGGTGGGCTGCTTCCTCCCGGCGGACCGGCGCGGGACGGACGCCGCGCTGGCCGGTGGCCGCACCCTCGCCGAGGTCGCGCCGGGCTCGCCCCTGCGGTCCGGGCTGCGTTCCCTGGCCGCCACCGTGGCCGGTCTGCCGCAGCCGGCCGCCCGGCGTCCCCGGTCGCGGCGGCTGCTCCCGCGCCCCGCCCGGCTGTCGGCCGGCCGCGGTGCGTCGTAGCGTGGGCTGCCGAACCGGAGGAGGCCGATGGTGGAGCGCCTGACCACCCTGGACGCGTCGTTCCTCTACCTGGAGAGACCCGACAGCCCGATGCACGTCGCGGGCGTGCTGGTGCTGGAGCCGCCGCCCGGCGGCCTGGACACCGTCGCCTCGCTGGTGGAGGCCCGGCTGGCGTTGGTGCCGCGCTATCGGCAGCGGGTCCTGGAGGTGCCCGGGCACCTGGCCAACCCCGTGTGGGCCGACGACCCCGACTTCGACGTCGACTACCACGTCCGCCGCTCCGCGGTGCCGCGTCCGGGGACCGAGACGCAGCTGCTCGACCTGGTCTCCCGGGTGACCGCGAGACCCCTCGACCGGGCCCGCCCGCTGTGGGAGGTGTACCTGGTGGAGGGCCTCGCCGACGGCCGGGTCGCGGTCATCACCAAGACCCACCCGGCGCTCGTCGACGGCCTCGGCGCGGTCGACATCGGACAGGTGCTGCTCGACCCCTCGCCGGACGCCCCGGTCCCCGCCCCCGCGCCGTGGCGCCCGCGCCCACTCCCCAGTGCCGTCCACCTGGTCCAGGAGGCGGTCGAGGAGTACGTGGCCCGGCCCACGGCGGCACTGGACACCGCGCGGCACGCGGTCAGCGACCTGCGGGCGACCGGCGGTCGGCTGTCCAGCGCGGCGGCCGGAGCCGTGCGCGCCGCCCGTTCGGCCCTGTTCCCCGCCCCGGCCAGCCCGCTGAACGCGACCAGCGGCAGCCAGCGCCGGGTGGCTGTGGCCCGGGCCGACCTCGACGACGTCAAGCGGATCCGCAAGGCCCTCGGCGGCACGGTCAACGACGTCCTGCTGACGGTGGTCACCGGTGCGGTGCGCGACTGGCTGCTGTCGCGCGGCCAGGCGGTGACCGGGTCGACCTCGGTGCGCGCGCTGGTGCCCGTGTCCCTGCAGGGCGAGGAGGAGGCGGCCCCGGGCAGCCGGGTGTCGAGCTTCCTGGTGGACCTGCCCGTGGGCGAGCCGAACCCACGCGTCCGGCTCGCCCGCCTGAGCTACGCGATGCGGGGGGTGAGCCAGCACGGCCGGTCGGTCGGCGCGGACACGCTGATCGCACTGACCGGTTTCGCCCCTCCGACGCTGCACGCCCTCGGTGCCCGGGCCGCCCGCGGCCTGTCCCGGCGGATGTTCAACCTGGTCGTCACGAACGTGCCCGGGCCGCAGTTGCCGCTCTACGCGGCGGGCAGCCGGATGCTCGAGGTCTTCCCCGTCGTCCCCCTGGCTCCCGGCCAGGGCCTGTCGATCGGCATCACCAGCTACGACGGCCGGCTGTTCTTCGGGCTGAACGCGGCTCGGGACAGTGTTGGCGACGTCGACGTGCTGGCCGACCTCATCGAGCAGGAGACCGGGGTGCTCGTGGAGACCGCCGGCTGACCCTCGCCCGGCCACCGCTCCCGCACGCCGGGATAGCGTCTCGCGCAGGACCAGCGAGAAGGAGCCCGACCGGTGCGCGTCTACCTGCCTGCGACCACGTCCGTCCTGCGGACCCTCGTGGACGCCGGGCGCCTGGCCGGCCCGCACACCGCGTTCGCCGTGACGCCCGGCCTGCGGGAGTTCTACGCCGTCAGCGACGCCGGGGCCGACGGGGAGGAGCTGGAGTACGCCGCCCTCCTGGCCGCCGCCCGGGCCAGCCTGCGGCTCATCGACATCGACCCGACGGCGGCGCGGCGCCGGGTCGTGGTGGCCGCGGACGTCCCCGACGCCGCGGTCTCCGACGTCGAGGACCCCGGCGCCGACCGCGGCGCCGTCCGCGTGACGGCCGACATCGCGCTGCGCGACGTCGCCAGCGCGCACATCGACGGGACCGACGCCGAGGAGGACGTCCGCGCCGCCGTGGCCGTCGTCCTGGAGGCGGACCTCGGCAGCGACGAGGCGCAGTTCGTGGTCGACCAGGCCGAGGGCCATGAGCTGGCCTGGTACGCCAGCCAGGAGATCGGCACGCTGCTCGAGCTGCTCTGAGCCCGGAGCCGTTCCGGCGGTCACGCGGCCACGACGGAACGCCCGGTCGCCGTGTTGCGGGGGAGGACCGCAGCCCGGTGCCGGGCCACCTGGACGCGGTGCACGTCCCCCGCTGACACCAGCCACCCCGATCCCGGCCGGACGGGCAGCGGGGTGCGGGGGAGCCGGATCCCCAGCAGGTCGGCGTCACCGGGGGCCGGGCAGAGGAACAGTCCGGTCCGGCGCCTCCGGATCGCCGGCACCGGGCCCCGGTGGGTGGCCGCCAGCTCGGGCGCCGTGCCGCCCAGCACCAGCACGATCTGGTCGGCGACCTCGGGGTTCCCCGCCGCGGCCAGGACCGCGGCGTCGGTGACCGCCCCGACGTCGTCGACCACGACCACGCCGGTGCCATCGCCCAGGCCGTCGACCCAGGCCCGCCAGCCCGCGAGGTCCGCCCCGGCGACCACGGCGGGCGCCGCGTCCTCCAGCGGGGTCCGGTCGGCGGGGCCGCGCACGACGTGGAGCACCGCCGTCCCCGCGGCCGCCAGGTGCCGCCCGAACGAGTGCACGGCCGTCCGTCGCCCGCTGCCGGGAGCGCCGACGACCAGCAGCCCCCCGGTCCGGGCCAGGTCCACCGTCAGGAGCGCTCCCTCGTCACCGCCCGGGCCGAGGGGCAGCCGCAGCTCGCCGCCCGGCTCCGGCCGGGACCTCCGCCCGGGTCCGGGCAGCACCGGGTCCGCCGGCAGCTCCGGTATCTGCAGCGGCCGCGGTCCGGCCGTCGCGGCCCTCGCCGGCGCCGGATCCGCCCGGCGGGGGAGGGCGAGCTGGCACTCGGCGGCGTCCTCGCCCAGCAGCGCCCGTCCGGGCGGCCGGTGGGCAGGGACCAGCCGGGCGGGGATCCCGGCCGTGGCGTAGTCGGCGCGATCCGCCATCGGCAGCTGCAGCCGCCGCCCGGCCGCGGCCGCCAGCCGGCCCCCGGGAACGGCGCGGTCGGCGGTGAGCACGCAGGTCAATCCCGCGGCGGCGCCGTCCCGGGCCAGCCGCAGCAGTGCCGCCGACCCGCGGCCGGGGTCGAACTCGTCGAGCTGGGCCGCCACCGACTCGGCCCCGTCGACCAGGAGCAGCAGGTGCGGCGCCCGGCCCGATGCCTGCCCGCCACGGCGCCGGGCCACCTCGTCGGCGAGCCGGTCGACCAGCCGCAGCGTGCGCAGCGGATCGTCCCCACCGACGGTCGTGCCGACGTGCGGCCATGCGGCGGCGCTCGACGCCAGCGCGCCGCCCCCGTGGTCGAGGACGTGGACGTGCACGTCGCCGGGGGACAGGGAGGTCCCCGCCTCGGTCAGGACGGTGCGCAGGAACGTCGTCCGCCCGCTGCCGGGGCCGCCCAGGACGAGCCAGCTGCCGCCGCGCGCCAGGTCGAGGACGAACGGCTCCTGGAGCTGGGCGGCGGGACGGTCCACCAGGCCCACGGCGATGCGCGCCCGGTCCGCCGGCTCGTCGCGGGTCCGGGCGGGCAGGAGGTCCTCGGCCCGGACGGCGTCAGGGAGCGCCGGGCACCAGGGTCGGTGCGGCCGCGGCAGACGGCTCTCGGCGGCCAGCCGGACCAGCGCGGCGGAGATCCGGGCGAGGTCGGTGGGACCGCGCTCGGCGTCCTCCGGCCCCGCGTCCGCAGCCGGCCGCGGCCACCGCCAGGGCCGGACGACCGGCTCCCGGTCGAGCGGGGCCGGCGCGGACCCGGCCACGCGGGCGACCTGGACCAGGACCGGGGCGCCGCTCCCGGCGCGCAGGTACGCCCGGCCCGGCAGGTCGACCGGCAGCCCGGCCGCGGCCCCCGTGCCGAGGACGTCCCGGGACTCCGCCTCGTCCGTGGTCCGCAGGCAGATGCGCAGGCTGCAGTTGGCCCGGATCTCCGGGGAGACCACACCGCCCGGTCTCTGGGTGGCCAGGACCAGGTGGATCCCGAGGGACCGGCCGCGCTGCGCGATGCCGACGAGCCCGGACACGAACGTCGGCAGCTCCTCGGCGAGGCCCGCGAACTCGTCCACGACGATCACCAGCCGGGCCAGCTCGACGGCGTCGGGCAGGGCGGCGATGTCCGCCGCGGAGTGCTCGGCCAGGAGGGTCTCCCGGCGGGACAGCTCGGCGGACAGCGAGCGGAGGGCCCGCTCCGTGGTCGCCCCGTCGAGGTCGGTCAGCAACCCGACGGTGTGCGGCAGCCCGGCCGCGTCGGCGAAGGCGGCACCGCCCTTGTAGTCGACGAGCAGAAAGGAACACCGGTCCGGCGGGTGGGCGAGGGCCAGTCCGGCGATCAGCGTCTGGAGCAGCTCGGACTTGCCCGCCCCGGTCGTGCCGGCGACCAGCGCGTGCGGACCGTGGGTGCAGAGGTCGAGGGCGGCGGTCCCCGCGGCGGTGCGGCCCAGGGTCACCAGGAGCGAGCTCCTCGTCCGTGGCCATCGACCGAGCGCCGCACCGTCCGTCCCGACCCGCACCGGGGACCCGGGCAGGTCGAGCAGCCGCACCCGTGCCGGCAGCTCCTCGTCGTCGGCGGCCGGCAGGAGGGCGGCCAGGTGCCGTGCGACGGCGGTCGCGACGACCGGCGGCAGCTGGTCGACCGTCACCCCGGGTCGCTCGGGGGCGCCCGGCAGCGTGAGGACCGCGGCGTTCCCGGTCTCCCCGCCGAGCTCCAGCACCGCCTCGGTGCCGGGCGGCAGCTCCTGCCGCGACCGGGCGGTGGTCAGGACGACGATCCCCGCCTGACGCGCTCGGCGGAGTGCGGCCGCCAGACGGGGGCCCACCGGCAGGTCGACGACGACGGCCAGCCAGCCGGGCACCGGACCGCGCGCTGCCGTGCCCCGCGACCCGGCGGTTCCCGCCCGGCGCCGGCCGACCACCTCTCGCAGCCAGGCGACCGGTGCGTCGCCCGCTGGTTCCGCCGCGCCGTCGGGAGCCAGCTGCACCGACCGGAGGTGGGGCAGCCAGCGGAGCCAGGCCCAGTCCGGCAGCCGCTCCGGCGTGGTGAGCAGGGCCAGCTCGACCTCGCTCGGTGCGTGCAGGACGGCCAGCTGGACGACGATCCCGGACAGCACCCCCACGGCCGGCGCCCGCGGCCCGGCGACGGCGAGCCCGCCGGTGGCGGCCAGCTCCACGACGACCGGGAGGTGCTCGGCCGGCTCGCGTTCCCGGCCTCCGTCGCTGCCGACCCGCGTGACGCGCGAGGGCCCGCGGCCGCCGCCCACCCGCACCGCCACGGCGTCGGCGTCCGCGCTGCGCCGTTGCCAGAGGACCGGCGACCGGCGCCGGGCGACCGCGGCGAGGGTGGCGAGGTCGGGATGCGCGGCGGAGGCGGCTCGGACGTCGGCCGTCAGCGCGTCGTCCAGCCGGACCCGTGCCGCGGCGAGGTCAGCCGCGTACGTGGCCGTCGTCCGGCGCAGGTCCCGCCGGCCCGACCAGCGGTCGGACAGCCAGGTGCCTGTCGCCACCACCGGGCTCAGCAGCGCGAACAGGAGGAAGTGCGGAGAGTCGAGCACCCAGGCCAAGACCACGCCGCTCATCGCCGGCAGGGTGATCGCCACCCAGGGCAGCCGCCGGCGCGGCGGCGGCGCCGGTGCGCCGGGGAGGGCGACGTCCACCTCCGGGCGGTGCGGGTCCGTGCGGGGGCGCGCAGGCACCCGAACCCGGCCGGCGGGGCCGGGACGCACGGATCCGGGGACCTCGCCCGGGCCGACGACGGTGAGCGCGCTGGCGCCCACCCGGAGCACGGCCCCGGCCGGCCACGACACGGGCGTGCCGTCGACCGGCCCGGCGTCGAGCCGGCTGCCGTTCGTGGAGCCCAGGTCGGTGACGGTGAGCTCGCCGACGCCCACGTCCACCACGGCGTGCCGGCGGGAGACGTCGGGGTCCGCGATCCGCACGGCCGCGTCGCTCCCGCGACCGAGCACGGAACGCCCCCGGGGGAGGGGCAGCGTCGTCCCGGCCGCCGGGCCGCCCACGACGTGCAGCTCCAGCGCGCTGGCCCGGTCGTCGGCGGCCTCCCGGGGCGCGGGCCGGCCGGCGCCCAGCACCGCACCGTGGGCCAGCGCCGGGGCAGTGAGGGGGAGGTGGTCGGGCAGGAGCGTCGACCCCGACCACAGCCGCACGCCGGCCGTCCCGAGGACGCCGGCCAGCGCGGGCAGCACCGCGCCGAGGGAGTCGTCGTCGGCGGCCAGGACCTCCACGTCGACCGGGCCCCTGGCGGTGACGAGGGTCCAGCAGCGGGACCGGGACAGCGGCGTGGCACGGGGGAGCACGCCCCGACCCTCGGCGCCCCGAGGCCGCTCAGCGGGACCGGCGGCACCATCTGTGGACCCGGCCGCCGCCTGTGGACGGCCCGGGCCGTCGCGGCGCCGCCCGGCCTAGCGTCCGTTCCGACCGGGAGGTGCCCGGAACTCGAGGAGGACCAGTGAAGGTCGACATCGCCACCCTGCAGTCGATGGCCGGACAGTGCCGGGCCGAGGCCGCCGAGACCACCGCGCGGCACGCCACGCTGTCCAGCGGCGTCAACGCGTCCGTGCTGGACGGCTGGACCGACAGCCAGGCGGCGGTCCGGTTCACCGAGCTGTACGAGCAGTGGCGGGCGAGCGCGCAGGGCGTCAGCGACGCGCTCACCGGCATGGGCGCCCTCCTGCAGGGCGTGGCCGCGTCCTACGAACAGCACGAGGCGGACGTCGCCGCCCGCATCGGCGCCCTGCTCTGAGGCCGTGCCGGGGGGCCCGTCCTCAGCCCGGGGGTGCGGCGCCGGCCGGCCCGACGGCCAGCCCGGCGGGGCGCCGGATCCGGTCGCGCAGTGCGTGGACGGCGTCCGGGAGCCGCTCCCACGGGAGGATCGACAGGATCGCCACGCAGTGCGGGAGGAAGATGATCTTCACGCTGGCGAAGACGGCGACGTGGAACCCGAGCAGGAAGACCACGAGCGCGACCCGTGCCCGGTCGGACCGGACCAACAGGATGAGCGGCGAGGCGAACTCGAGGACCAGCATCGCCCACTGGGCGGCCACCAGGAGCCCGGGCACCTCGAGCGTCCAGTCCGACAGCACCGTGCCGCGCCGCACGATGGCCCGGGTGAGGGTCGAGCCGGTCGCCCAGTCCCAGCCGCCGAAGCGCATCTTCGCCCAGGCCGCCAGGAAGTAGGTCAGCATGACCGTGACGAACACCGCGGCCATGGCCCAGCCGGCCGCTTCCGAGGAGCGCCGGTCCCGCCACCGGACCCGGCCGATCGTGGGCAGCACCGCGAGGGCGACGAGGAAGGCGATCCGGTCGTGGTCCACCTTCCCGTAGCTCATCGCGATGACCATCCACTCGAAGTAGAGGACGAACACCGCGGTGCCGAGCAGGCGCGGAGCCCGGCCGGTGGCCGCGGCCAGCGCCGCGGCGACCAGTGCCCACTGCACGACGTGCACCACGGTCGACGTCGGTGTGGGTAGCGGCAGGTACTCGGCGATGGTGAGCGGTTGGTAGTACTCGGTCGGGACGGCGGCGTGCGCGCTCACCCACGCCGTGGTGAGGAAGACGTCGATCGGGATGAACAGGTAGGCGATGGTGCGGAACACCGCGATCCGCGCCAGCGGCACGGGCCGGAACCACCAGCCGGAGCCGCGCTCCGCCACTCCTCCCGGACCCGGCTGCCGTCCGTCGGTGGGCCTGCGGGTCACGGGGTGTCCTCCAGGTCCTGGGCGACGACGACGGACTCGGTGACCTCACCGGTCTGCCGCCCGTCCTCGAGGGCGTACCGGCGCTGCACGACGCGGACCTCGGCGAGCGGCTCGGCGGCCGGGTGGTGGTCGGCGTAGGACTCCGCGAGCAGGACCAGGAGTTCGGGTTCCTGCACGAGGCGGGCCAGCTGCCCCTCGAACTCCGCGCGGCGCAGCCCGACCTCGCCACCGGAGAGCCGGACCTCCTCACCGTCGGCGGTCAGCCCCACCACGCGGGTGGACACCACCGGCCGGTCGGGGTCGGCCCGCGTCGAGTACATACGGAAGGGGCCGAAGGGGAAGTCCGCGTCGGTGCCCCACACCGTGCCGCCCAGCAGCAGGGCCAGGACGACCGCGCAGGCCGCGAGCCGGACCCGGCGGCCGATGGGGGAGAGGGTCAGGACACCGGTCTCCCCGGGGGCAGGAACGGGAGGAGCCGGTACCACCGGGGCATCGTAGGATCGGCGCCCGTCCAGATGGGGCACCGACGCCGCGTGGTGGACGGAGTCGCGGTCCCGGGAGGACCGGGGGGTGGTCGTGGAGACCATCGGCTACGAGCAGGACGGCACGGTCGTGTGCGTCTTCCGGCGCCGGGTGATGGTGCCCGAGCGCTCCGCCGGGGTGGCGCGGGGCGGCGAGCAGCCCGGCCGCCCGGAGTCGGCGCGCGGGGACTGAGGCGCGCGGGGGCCGAGGCGCGCGGGGGCCGAGGCGGGCGGAGGTCGAGGCGGGCGGAGGTCGAGGCGCTCAGGCCGGGAGCGCGCCCCACCCGCGGAGGGTCTCCAGCAGCAGGGGGGTGCACCGCAGCCGCGCGAGCTCCTCGGCATCGGCGAAGGTGACCGCGTCCGCGTCGTCCCCGGCGACCGGCGCGGCGTCCGGCTCGAGCAGCGTGCAGGCCAGGTCGACGACGTCGTAGACCACCCCGGCACCCGGGATGCGCACGCGGCCCAGTTCCGCGCCCGCGCGCACCGCCAGGCCGGTCTCCTCGCGCACCTCCCGCTCGACGGCCGCGGCGGTGGTCTCGCCGGACTCCACCCGCCCGCCCGGGACCGACCACAGCCCCCGGCTGGGCTCGTGGCCGCGGCGCACGAGCAGCAGCCGCCCGCGGGCGTCGAGCACCACCGCGCCCACGCACGCGACCACCGGCACCGGCGCCGGCGGTGCGGGGTGCTCGGTCGGCATGTCAGGCACCGTACGCAGGTGACCCGGGCGCTGCGCTTGACGAACCCGGCCGGTCACCAGGACGGTGTTGCGCGATGACTGCGACCACGGTCTGCCCCCGCTGTGGCGAGCGGTTGGTCGTCCGGCCGGGGAACTCGGGCCAGGCCTGGTGCCACGTGCACGGCGCGGTGACGCCGCTGCACCACACGCTGCTGGTCGCCCACGACGCGATCGCCGCGGTGACCGCCGACGCCCGGGTGCCCGCCTGGGTGCCCGACCCGATGCCCCCGGGCTGGTCGGTCACCGGCATGGCCTGGGGCGGGGAGCCGGGGGCGCGCGCGATCGTCGTCGACTGCTCCGGTCCCGCGCCGCTGGGCGGGACGGCGGAGCTGGTGCTGGTCGCGGAGGAGCCCGGGATGGGCGTCGGCTGCGGCTACGCGGGGCTGCCCGGGCTGGATCCGGGCGACGTCATCTCCGGCCCGTCGTCGGCCGACGTGAAGGCGCACGGCCAGCACGCGCCGCTGTGGGCGGTGCCCACCGCCGACGACCGGGCGGCCTTCGTCGGCGAGGCCTACGGCGTGTGGTTGTGGCTGGTCATGTGGCCGATGTCGGCCGCCTGGCTGCTCGCCGAGCAGCTGGACCTGCTCGACCTGCGCGACCGGCTGTACCCGGACCTGCCCCTCGGGCCGCCCAGCGAGCACCTGCTGCCGGGGACGTGACGGACCGGACCGCATCGGTCCGCAACCCGGGCGGCGTGTCCGGGGAGGGACCCCCGGGACCTGTGTTACCCATGGTGCCCGTCGTGCGGACAGCCCTGTCCGCACGGCTCCGACGACACTGCGGAGGTGACGGTGAACCTGAAGAAGGTCCTCACCTGGCTGGTGGTCGCGTTCGTGGTCTTCTACGTCATCCAGGCCCCGGAGAACTCCGCCGAGATCGTCCGCAGCGCGGGCGAGGCGCTCGGCGACGCGGCGTCCTCCCTGGCCGCGTTCGTCGGGTCGCTGATCTAGCCCTCCCGTGACCGACCCGGCGAGCTCCCGGACGTCGGCGGCCGGCCGGCAGCCCCGGTGGAGCAAGGACGCCGACAAGTACCTGCTGCCGCACGAGCACCCGCCGGTGGTCGCCACCCGCCGGCACTGGGCGGTGCTCATCGAACCGATCGCCAAGGCCGTTCCGCTGCTCGTGCTCGGCGGCTGGCTGCTGCTGTTCGACCCGCGGAACGAGACCACGACGACGGCCGGGTTCCTCGTCCTCGTCGCCGTCGTCGTCTACCTGGCGCTGCGCATCGGCGAGTGGTGGATGCGCCACTTCCTGGTGACCAACCGCCGGGTGCTGCTCACCAGCGGCATCATCGTGCGGACGGTGGCCCTGCTGCCGCTGCGGCGGATCACCGACCTGACCTACAAGGAGACCCTGTTCGGCCAGATCCTCGGCTACGGCACGTTCCGCTTCGAGTCGGCCGGGCAGCAGCAGGCGCTGTCGGAGATCACCTACCTGCCGCGAGCGGACCTGCTGTACCGCAAGGTCAGCAACCTGCTCTTCGGCACCGACGGCGCCGCCACCGGGGACGACGAGGGCAACCTCGAGCCGCCGGGGCGCGGCGGCGGCCCGGAGGCCAGCGGCCCGGAGGCCGGCGGCCCGGGGACCGGTCCGACCCCGCCGGCCGGCGGCCCGGAGACCGGCGACCCGGCCGGCGGCCCGGGGACCGGCCCGGCCGGCGCGGACGCCGGACGGCGCGACACCGAGCCCAT
>NZ_JAQISV010000039.1:0-49939 GCF_048569675.1 Geodermatophilus sp. CPCC 206100 | reverse complement strand
GTCGCCGGCGACGACCAGCGTGCGCGCCGGGCCGGCCGGGAGCTCCGCGACCGGCGGCGGCCCGCCGGTCCCGCTGGTCCACGGCGCGCCGCCGGGGCGGCCGGCCCACGGCTCGGGGAGCTCGGCGGGGGCGGCGTCGTCGGGGAGCAGCGGCTCGCGGAAGGGCAGGTTGAGGTGCACCGGCCCGGGGTCGCCGGAGAGCACGCCGCGGGCTCCGAGCAGCGCCTTGGCCACGAGCGAGCGCCAGTAGCGGTTCTGCGCCGCCTCCCGCCCGGGCTCGGGGACCCCCACGTCGACCGCGGCCCGCACCGCACCGCCGTAGAGGCCCGGCTGGTGGATGGTCTGGTTGGCGCCGGTGTCGCGCAGCTCCGGCGGGCGGTCGGCGGTGAGCGCGAGCAGCGGCACCCCGGCGGCGTCGGCCTCGAGCACGGCGGCGTGCAGGTGGGCGGTCGCCGTCCCCGAGGTGGTGAGCACCGGCACCGGGCGGCCGGACGCCCTCGCCAGGCCGAGGGCGAGGAAGGACGCCGTCCGCTCGTCGATGCGCACGTGCAGGGTCAGCCGGCCGGCCCGCTCGGCCTCGAACAGGGCCAGCGCGACCGGTGCGGACCGGGAGCCGGGCGCGAGGACGGCGTCGGTGACGCCGCCGCGGACCAGCTCGTCGACGAGCACCCGCGCGCACGCGGTGGACGGGTTCACGCGGCGGTCACGGCCGCGAGCCGGGCCCGCCAGCGGGCCTCGGTGGCGGGGTCGGCCGCGGCGTCTCCGAGGCGGTCGGGCGCCACCCGGAGGACCGGCAGTGCGCCGTCCACCGGCAACAGCGGGGTGCTGGTGACGTCGCCGCGGAACAGCGCGACGGTGGCCAGCCCGCAGGCGAACGGCAGCTCCGGCAGGGCGGCGGCCAGCGCCAGGCCGGCGGCGATGCCGACCGAGGACTCCAGCGCCGAGGAGACGACGCAGGGCAGGCCGTGCGCCTCGGCGACCCGCAGCGCGGCCCGCACGCCGCCCAGCGGCTGCACCTTGAGGACGACGACGTCGCAGGCCTCGCGCAGGTCCACCCGCAGCGGATCGGCAGAGCGGCGCACGGCCTCGTCCGCGGCGATCCGGACGTCGACCCGTCGGCGCAGCGCGGCGAGCTCGTCGAGGCCGGCGCAGGGCTGCTCGACGTACTCGAGGCCGACGCGGTCCAGCTCGCGGACGCGGGCCACCGCGGTGTCGACGTCCCACGCGGCGTTGGCGTCCACCCGGATCGCGCCGTCCGGGCCGAGGGCGTCGCGCACCGCCTCGACCCGGGCCAGGTCGTCGGCGGGGGTCTGCCCGGGCTCGGCGACCTTGACCTTCGCGGTGCGGCAGCCGGAGGCCGCGACCAGCGCGTGCGCGCGGTCGGCCCCGACCGCGGGCACGGTGACGTTGACCGGCACGGTGGCCCGCAGGGGCGGCGGCCAGCCCGCCACGGCCGACTCGACCGCCGCGGCCCACCAGCGGCGGCTCTCGGCGACGTCGTAGTCCCAGAACGGGGAGAACTCGCCCCAGCCGGCCGGGCCGCGCACCAGCACGCCGTCCCGGACGTCGAGGCCGCGGAACCGGGTGCGCATCGGCACCGACCAGACGCGGACGGCGTCGATCCCCGCCGCGTCCGCCACGGGAGCAGCCTAATCCGGCCCTCCGGCAGGGCCCCGCCGCCAGGCTGGGAGTCCAGAGCGGCAGGAGGGTCCCTACCCTGGGATCTCGTGGCCCGGCACCTGACCCTCGTGCCCGCGCCCGCCGACCCGCTCGCGCTGGTCCCCCACCTGCGCGCGGCCCTCGACGGCACCGTCCCGCTCGCCGTGGTCCCGGCCGGACCGCCGGCCGCGGCCGAGGCGGCCCGGGCGCTGCTGCGCCCGCAGGAGCCACTGGAGCCCGGCGCCGACCTCGTCGTGGTCACCTCCGGCTCGACCGGCGCCGGCCGGGGCGTGCTGCTCCCCGCTGCGGCGGTGCGCGCCTCCGGCGAGGCCACGCTGCGCCGGCTGGGCGGGCCGGGGGCGTGGCTGCTGGCCGTGCCGGTGTCGGCGGTCGCCGGGCTGCAGGTGCTGTGCCGGTCGGTGCTGGCCGGCACCGAGCCGACCGTGCTGATCCGGGGCGAGCCGCTGGCCGCCGCGGTCGGCCGCATGCCGGCCGGCCGGCGCTACGCCTCGCTCGTGCCGACCCAGCTGCGCCGGTACCTGGACGCCGAGCCGGACGCGCTGCGCGCCCTCGACGCGGTGCTGGTCGGCGGCGCCGCGACCGACCCCGCGCTGCTGGCGCGGGCCCGCGGGGCGGGCGTCGGCGTCGTGACCACCTACGGCATGACGGAGACCGCCGGCGGGTGCGTCTACGACGGGGAGCCGCTGGACGGCGTGCGGGTCCGGGTGACCGGCGACGGGGTCCAGCTGGCCGGGCCGGTCCTCGCGCTCGGCTACCGGCTGGACCCCGAGGGCACCGCGGCCGCGTTCGACGGCGGCTGGTTCCGGACCCGCGACGCCGGCTCGCTCGACGCGACCGGCCGGCTCACCGTGCACGGCCGGCTGGACGACGTCGTGGTGACCGGCGGCGTCAACGTCGCGCCGCAGGCGGTGGAGGGCGTGCTGCGCGAGCACCCGGACGTCGCCGACGCGGTCGTGTTCGGCCGGCCCGACGCCGAGTGGGGGCAGCGGGTGGTGGCCGCCGTCGTCCCCGCGCCCGGCGCCGAGCCCGAGCTCGCCGCGCTGCGCCCGTGGGTCGCCGAGCGGCTGGGCGCCCCCGCCGCGCCGCGCGAGCTGCACCGCATCCCCGCCGTCCCCACGCTGCACACCGGCAAGCCCGACCGCCGGGGCGTGGCCGCGACCCTCCAGGAGGCATGACCATGGCCACCCCCGCCCAGTGGCTGGCCGGCGCCCGGCCCCGCACGCTGCCCGCCGCGGTGGCACCGGTGCTCGTCGGCACCGGGGCGGCCGCGGCGCTCGACGGCTTCCGCCCGGTCCCGGCGCTGCTCGCGCTGGTCGTGGCGCTCGCGCTGCAGGTGGCGGTCAACTACGCCAACGACCACTCCGACGGCAAGCGCGGCACCGACACCGTGCGCGTCGGGCCGATGCGGCTGGTCGGCTCGGGCGCGGCCACCGCTCGGCAGGTGCTGGTCGCGGCGGTGCTGGCCTTCGCCGTCGCCGGGGTGGCCGGGCTCGCGCTGGCGGCCCTGTCGAGCTGGTGGCTGGTGGCCGTGGGCGCGGTCTGCATCCTCGCGGCCTGGACCTACACCGGCGGTCCCCTGCCCTACGGCTACCGGGCGCTGGGCGAGGTGTTCGTCTTCGTGTTCTTCGGCCTGGTCGCCGTGGTCGGGACGGCGTTCGCGCAGACCCGGTCGGTCGACGGGCTGGCCGTGGCGGCGTCGGTGCCGATCGGCCTGCTCATCGTGGCCCTGCTGGTGGTGAACAACCTGCGCGACCTCGACGGGGACGCCGCCGTGGGCAAGCGCACGCTGGCCGTGGTGATGGGCGACCGCAGCACCCGCGTCGCGTTCGCGGCACTGTTCGTCGTCGCGTTCGCCGTCGTCGCGGCGATCGGGGTGGTGCGGCCGGCGGTGCTCGTCGCGCTGCTCGCCGTCCCGCTGGCGGTGCCTCCCGCGCGCACGGTGCTGACCGGCGGGTGTGGCCCCGCACTCATCGGCGCGCTGCAGGGCACCGGGGTCCTGACGCTGGTCACCGGCGTCCTGCTCGGCGCCGGCCTCGCACTGAGCGGCTGAGGCCCTACCCTCCCGGCATGACCTCCGCGGAGGGTGTCGGCCGGCACCTGGCGCTGCTCTGCCTGGAACGGGACGGCCGCCTGACCGGGACCCGGTGGGCCGGGCCGGCCGTGCGGGCGGGGCTGCTCGCCGACCTGGCGCTGG
This sequence comes from Geodermatophilus sp. CPCC 206100, assembly GCF_048569675.1. NCBI lineage: Bacteria > Bacillati > Actinomycetota > Actinomycetes > Geodermatophilales > Geodermatophilaceae > Geodermatophilus > Geodermatophilus sp. CPCC 206100. Next base: position 46,065 of record NZ_JAQISV010000039.1, on the reverse strand, counting down.
CCGGCCGGCTCACCGAGACCGAGGACGCCGTCACCGTCGACGTGGTGCCGTCCGGGGACCCGCTGGCCGACGCCGTCGCCCGCGAGCTGGTCGGCCCGCCGGACCGGTCGCTGGACCAGGTCGTCCAGGAGGGCCGGCCGGACCTCGCCGAGGTGGCGCGCGCGCTGGTCGCCGAGGGCGTCTGGGAGCCGCTGCGGCCGCACTGGTGGCGACGCGGCGACCGGTACCGCCCCGCGGACCCGGCGCTGTCGCGCGCGGCGGTCTCGGCGGCGCTCGATGAGGCCGGCCCGGGGTCGGCGCCGTCGCTGGCCGCGGCCGCGGTCATCGCCGGCGTGGCCGGGCTGCGGGGCGGGCGGTTCGACGACATCCGGGAGGACCTGCTGACCGCCAGCGGGGACGCCGCCTGGGTGGTCGGGGCGGCCGCTGCGGCGATCGAGGCGGCGCGCGCCTGGTACGGGTCGGTCGGCCGGATGACCATCGCCGACCTGAACATCCCCGGCTGAGAGAGGACCCTGCAGGGGTCCTCCCTCAGGCGGTCTCGTCGCCGCTGAGGCGGGCGTTCAGCCGTTCCTTGGCCTGCCGGCGGGCGAGGCTGCGGGCGGCCAGCCCCTCGGTCAGCCGCTCCCGTGAGGGCCGCAGCAGCAGGTAGGACACCGGCATCGACAGGAGCAGGCCGAACAGCGCCCCGGACCAGAAGTCCAGGCCGAGCCACCACAGCAGCAGCACCAGCGCCGCCGCGATGGCGAAGCGGCCCACGGTGTACACGAGCAACCACGGCGCGATGCGCGGCGGCGCCGCGGGTCCCCCGGTCGGCGCGCCGGGCACCGTCGGTTCAGCCTCCTCGGCCATGGCGGCCCTCCCACTTCGTGCTCAGGACGACGGTCGTCCTGGTCCGGGCGACGCCCCGGATCCTGTTCAACGCGCTGATGGCCGCCTCCAGTGCCGGGATGTCGGTCACGCGCACCTTCAGCACGTAGCCCTCGCTGCCGGCCACCCGCCAGCAGTCCTCCACCTCCGGCATGACCCGCAGCGCCTCCTCGAGGCCCGTGTCGTCCACCGAGTCGCTCTCGATCACGCTGACCAGGGCGGTGACGTCGAGCCCCACGGACGGCGGGTCGATGATCGCCTCGTAGCCGAGGATGACCCCCGCGGCCTCGAGCTTGCCGACCCGCTCGTGCACCGCGGGCGAGGAGAGCCCGACCTGCCGGGCCAGCTCGGCGTAGCTCGCCCGCCCGTTGGCCCGCAGCAGGTCGATCAGTCGCCGGTCGACGGCGTCGATGGCGCTCTCCCCTCGCGGGCCGGTGGACTGCCGCCGTCGAGTATCGCCGCGGACGTACTGTGGAGTGCATCCGGGCCCGACCGGCTCGACGGCGAGGGGGTGGACGGCCATGGCCTTCCTGGTGGTGCTGGTGGTGGCGATCGCGGTGGTCGTCCTGGTGATGCGCGCGGCCTCGGCGGCCGGCGGTCCCGGAGCGGGGAGGGGGCGCGCGCCGCAGCGTCCGCGGCCCCGGCCGCAGCGCGACGTCCGGCCCGTCGCGCCCGACGACGACCCGGAGTTCCTGCGCGAGCTGGAGCGCCGCGCCCGGCGCGACGACGGCTCCCCCGCCTGAGGCCTCGTTCCCGGGCCCGCCGCGACCTCGCGAGCGGTCCGACGGCCCCACTGCAGGGTCCCGCCACGAGCCTGCGAGTGGCGGGGGGCAGTGGGGTCCTTCGTCAGGCCGCCCGTGCGCCGAACAGCCGGCGCCAGCCGCGCGGTCGGGCCGGCACCGCGGTCGCGCCCGGCGTCTGCTGACGGGCGGGCTCCGGCATGCCGCCCGGCCAGCCGGTGCTGCCGCCCGAGGGCGGCTCGACGTCCGGCGCCGGCCACCCGACGTTGCCCTGGGTGCTCTCGGCACGCAGGTCCCCGTGCCGCCCGGACGGCACGTCCACCGGCCGACGGGCGAGCGCTGCGGCCACGACCGGGTCCACAGAGGCGCCGTCGGCGGCGGAGTGCCTACCCACGGAGAACCCCCCGGTTCTGTTGCATGCGCGCATGGAAGCACGCGGCGGTGGGCCGCGTCACGCTGCCGCGCACCGGGACGACGCGCGTGTCACCCGGAGGGAGGGTGCACGCGGCACACCAGACCCAGGCGGATCAGTTGACCCCGGCGTAGCTGTGCAGGCCGGTGGACACCATGTTCACGTACAGCAGGTTGAACACCATGACGACCAGGCCGATGACGTTGACCCACGCCGCGGGGCGGCCGCGCCAGCCGGCCGTCGTCCGGGCGTGCAGGTAACCGGCGTAGACGACCCAGGCGATGAAGGCCCAGGTCTCCTTGGGGTCCCAGCCCCAGAACCGGCCCCAGGCGCTCTCGGCCCAGATCGCGCCCGCGATGACGGCGAAGGTCCAGATCGGGAAGCCGAACACGGCGGTGCGGTGGGCGACCCGGTCCAGCGTGACCGCGGCGGGCAGCCGGGAGAGCACCGAGGTGCCGGCGTCGCCGCCGCGGGCCTCGTGCCGCACCTCGAGCAGGTACAGCACGCTGGCGATGCCGCTGACGAAGAAGATGCCGAAGCCGAGGATCGCGCTGGAGACGTGCACGGCCAGCCAGCTCGAGCGCAGGGCCGCGACCAGCGGCCCGGTCTCGGTGTAGAGGAACAGCCCGATCGCGACCAGGGAGATCACCACGGGGGCGAGCACGAACGCGCCGATGGTGCGGACCTGCGGCGTCCGCACGGCCAGGACGAGGTAGGCCACCACACCGACGAGGACGACGGCGGTGGCGAACTCGTACATGTTGCCCCAGGGCAGCCGGTCGGCGGCCATCCCACGGGTCACCAGGACGGCGGCGTGCACCAGCGCACCGAGGGCGGTGACGGCGAGACCGACCAGCCCCCAGCGCGCGGACGTCGGCTCGGCCGGGGTGGGCGCCGGGCGGTCCGCGGGGGCGCCGGCGGCGACGAGCTCCCGGGCGGCCGGACGGCGGCCGAAGGCCAGCTGCGCGGAGAACGCGACCACGGCCACCGAGTACAGCGCGACGGCGATCGAGAACAGGGTGTCCGACAGGTCGGCCAGCGACTGGTCAACGGTCACGCGGGGGGACCTCCGGTTCCGGTGCGGGCCCGCCCGGGAGCGGGGCGGGGAGTGCGGGAGCGCGGGCGTCCAGCGCCGTCCGCAGGTGGCCGGTCAGCTCGGCGAACCGGGTGGCGCTCTCTCCGCCGCCCCGGGTCAGCGAGCCGACGGTGAGCACGGTACCGCCGCCGTCGGCGGCCGGTCCGACGCGGGCGAAGAACCGCTCGCGGCGCAGGAGCAGCAGCGCGAGCAGGCCCAGCAGCAGGCTGATCGCGGCCGCCAGCACCCAGGCCTGCCCGGGGTCGTGGGAGAACTGCAGCGCGGCGAACTGCGCGTAGCCGTCGAGGGTGATGGCCGTGCCGTCGTCGAGGGTCAGGGTCTCCCCGACGGCGAGGTTGGCGCGGCCGGCCTCGGTGAGCCGTCCCCGCTCGATCTGGCTCTGGTCCAGCGAGTACACCGACTGCGGCAGCCCGGAGTCCAGGCCCAGGTAGCCGCGGTAGGCGATGATCGCGACCTGCGGGCTGAGCGGCCGCGGGTCGATCGAGGTGAGGATGCCGCCCTGCAGCACGCCGGTCGGCGCGAAGAAGCCCTCGATGGCCAGCTGGTCCTCGACGCCGGCGCCGAGGTCGGGCAGCTTGAGCGCGCCCTCGCTGGCCATGGTCGTCTGGTCGGCCGGCAGGAACGGCGCCGAGACGCCTTCGAAGGTGCGCCCGTCGGGGAGGGTGACGGTGAAGCGCGGGCTGTAGCCGTGACCGGTGACGTAGACCCGGTCGCCGTCGATGCGCAGCGGGTCGTTGACGCCGATCGTCGTCGGCCGGCCCTCCTCGCCGGGTGCGCCGTGGCGGATGTCGGCGGTGAACGAGGCGGCGGTCAGGTCCTCCTCGTACTCGGCGCGGAAGTCCTCGAGGTCGACGCACAGCGGCGTGAGGTCACTGCCCTCGACCAGCGGCCCGGCGGAGTAGGTGTCGTACTGCTGGAAGGAGTTGCAGAAGCCCTGTCCCTCGGTGACCAGGATGCTGCCCTCGTACCCCCAGAGCTTGCCGCCGGCCAGGCCGAGCAGCAGCGCCACCAGGGAGAGGTGGAACAGCAGGTTGCCGGTCTCCTTCCAGGCGCCCTTCTCCGCGGAGAGCTCGGCGCCGGCCCCGCCGGACCCGGCGGCCTCGGCACCGCCGGAGCGCCGCACCACCTTGTACCGGCGGACCCGCAGCTCCTCCTCGACCACGTCGAGGGTGGCGGCGCCGTCCAGCGGGGAGGGCAGCTCGGCGGAGTCGGGCAGCCGCAGCAACCGGCGCGGCGCCGGCGGGGGTGCGGCGCGCAGCGCGCGGGCGTGCTCGACCAGCCGCGGGACGACGCAGCCGATGAGCGAGACGAACAGCAGCAGGTAGACCGCCGCGAACCACGGCGAGCTGAAGACGTCGAACAGGTAGAGCCGGTCGAGGACCGGCGCGAGCGTCGGGTGGTCGGCGAAGTACTGCGTGACGTTGCTCTGGTTGAGCGACCGCTGCGGCAGCAGCGAGCCCGGGATCGCGGCCAGCGCCAGCAGGAGCAGCAGGACGATCGCCGTGCGCATGGCGGTGAGCCGGCGCCACCAGCGCAGCCACACGTCCAGCGCCCGCCGGCCGGCGGTGGGGCCGGCAGGGGGCTGCGGGGCCGCGGCCGGCCGCGGTGGGGCGGTGGTCGTCACGACAGCTCCCCGCTGGCGCTCGTCGCAGCCGCGCCGAGTCGTGCTGTGCCCATCGGTGACCTCGCGAGCTCGGTCACAGGGCCGACTCCCCGAACCCCGTCGCCGCCAGCCACGACCGCAGCCAGCCCATCATCTCGGTCCACGCGCCGGTGACCAGCAGGACGCCGACGACGACCAGCAGCGCCCCGCCGGCGCGGGTGACGGTGCGGGCGTGCCGGCGCAGCACCGACGTCGCCCCGAGGGCCCACCGCGCGCCGAGGGCGACCAGCACGAACGGCACGCCGAGGCCGAGGCAGTAGGCGACGCCGAGGAGCGCGCCGCGGCCGGCGGTCGCCTCGACGTAGGCCAGGGAGTTGACCGCGGCCAGCGTCGGCCCGAGGCACGGCGTCCACCCGAGGCCGAAGACGACGCCCAGCAGCGGCGCCCCGGCCAGCCCGGCGACGGGGCGGGTGGACAGGCGGGCGGTCCGCTGCAGGACGGGCAGCCAGCCGAGGAAGGCCAGGCCCATGACGATCGTGACGACCCCGAACACGCGGGTGAGGACGTCGGCGTGCTGCAGGAGCAGCCGGCCCAGCCCGCCGAACGCGGCCCCGAAGGCGACGAAGACGACGGTGAAGCCGAGGACGAACAGCAGCGCGCCGAGCACCATCCGCCCGCGCGGGGAGCGCTCGTCGACGTCCGTGCGCACCTGCGTCGCGGTCCCGCCGCCGCCGGCGGGCACCGCGGCCCGGGAACGGGCACCGGTGCCGGCGAGGCCGGTGACGTAGGACAGGTAGCCGGGCACCAGCGGCAGGACGCAGGGCGAGGCGAAGCTGACCAGCCCGACCAGCGCGGCCACCGCGGCGGCGACCAGCAGCGGGCCGTCGGTGACGAGGGCGCTGAACGTCTCCCCCATCAGCCCTCCTCCGCCAGCAGCCGGTCGAGCACCGCGCGCAGGTCCTCCTGCGCCACCTCACCGGTGTACACGGCGGCGACGCGGCCGTCCCGGTCCAGCACGATCGTGGACGGGATCGCGTTGGCCGGGTAGTCCCGGAAGGCCAGCGCGACCTCGCCGCGCGGGTCGTAGAGCGAGGGGAACTCGATGCCCTCGCTGTCGACGAAGGCCTGGGCGAACTGCTCGCTGGTCTCCTTGACGTTCAGCCCGAGGAAGGCCACGCCCCGGTCCCGGACGTCGGCGTAGACCTCCTGGAACTGCGGCGTCTCCACCCGGCAGGGCGGGCACCACGAGCCCCAGAAGTTGAGGACGGCGACCTCGCCGGCCAGCTCGGCGGAGTCGAACCCGCCCCCGCCCAGCAGGGTGCCGGAGAAGTCGGGTGCCGCGGCGCGCTCCGGCTCCGGGATGACCTCCCCGTCGGGGGTGCCGGCCACGAAGCGGAACTCGCCGCCGTTGTTGACGTCGACGGCACCCGACCCGGTGGAGCAGCCGGCGAGGAGCAGCGCCCCGGCCACGGCCGCACCGGCGGAGCGTCGTCGGCGGGTGGACCTCATGCCCCGGGGACCGCGTCGGGGTCGGTGGCGCCGGCGGGCTCGGCGTAGGTCAGGCTCACGAAGCGGTCGCCCTCGTAGGTCAGCGAGGTGACGCTGGCCAGCCCGCACTGCCGGCGGCGCGGGTCGTGCACGTAGCGGCGTCCCTCCAGGTGCAGTCGCACCGTCCAGATGGGCAGCTGGTGGCTGACGCAGACCGCCGCGGACCCGCGCGCGGCGTCCCGGGCGGCCTCGACCGCGGCCAGCATCCGGGCGGCGATCTCGACGTAGGGCTCGCCCCACGACGGTCGCAGCGGGTTGCGCAGCTTCCACCAGTGCTGCGGCATGCGCAGGGCGCCGTCGCCGACGCCGACCCGCAGCCCCTCGAAGAGGTTGCTGGCCTCGATCAGCCGGTCGTCGATCGCGACCGGCAGGGACAGCGCCTCGGCGATCGGTGCGGCGGTCTGCTGCGCCCGCTCGAGGGGGCTGGAGACCAGGTGCGTGATGGGCGGGTGGGGGGAGGCCCCGTCCGCGAACCAGCGCGCGGCCGTGCGGGCCATCCCCTCGCCGGCCTCGGACAGCCGGTAGCCCGGCAGCCGGCCGTAGAGCACCTTGTCCGGGTTGAAGACCTCCCCGTGCCGCAGGAGGTGGACGACGGTCCGCTCGGTCATCAGGTGCTCGCCTCCGCCGGGTCCTCGGCCGGCGGGGCCGCGGCCGGTTCGACCGCGGCGGCGGCGCGGGCGGCCGCCGGCAGCGCGTCGAGCACCCGCTCGACGGCGGCGTCGTCCAGCGCGGCGCTGACGAACCACGACTCGAACGCCGAGGGCGGCAGGTACACCCCGCGGGCGAGCATGGCGTGGAAGAAGGCGGTGTAGCGGGCGGCGTCCTGCGACCGGGCGTCGTCGTAGTCGCGCACCTGCCGCCCGTCGGGCACGAAGAACACCGAGAACATCGAGCCGGCCTGCTGCACGCGGTGCGGCACCCCGGCGGAGAACAGGGCCGCGCTGGCCGCCCCGCGCAGGATCCCGGCCACCTGGTCGCAGCGGGCGTAGACCTCGTCGGTGCAGGCGCGCAGCGTCGCCAGGCCGGCGGCGACGGCGACCGGGTTCCCCGACAGCGTGCCCGCCTGGTACACCGGCCCGGCCGGGGCCAGGTGGTCCATGAGGTCGGCGCGGCCGCCGAACGCAGCGGCGGGCAGGCCACCGCCCATGACCTTCCCGAAGGTGAACAGGTCGGCGTCGACCGGGTCCACGCCGTACCAGCCCGAGCGGGAGACGCGGAAGCCGGTCATGACCTCGTCGAGGACGAGCAGCGCGCCGTGCTGGGCGGTGATCCGCCGCAGCTCGGCGTTGAACCCGTCCAGCGGCGGGACGACGCCCATGTTGCCGACCGCGGCCTCGCTGATGACCGCGGCGATCTGCGCGCCGCGCTCGGCGAAGACGGCCTCCACCGCGGCCACGTCGTTGTAGGGCAGGACGACGGTGTCGGCGGCCGCCCCGGTGGTGACGCCCGGGGTGTCGGGCAGGCCGAGGGTGGCCACGCCGGAGCCGGCCGAGGCCAGCAGCGCGTCGACGTGCCCGTGGTAGCAGCCGGCGAACTTCACCAGCAGCGGCCGGCCGGTGACGCCGCGGGCCAGGCGGACCGCCGAGAGCACCGCCTCGGTGCCGGAGTTGACCAGCCGCACCCGCTGCACCGGGGGCATCCGGTCGATGATCTCCTCCGCCAGCTCCAGCTCGCCCTCGGTGGGGGCGCCGAAGGTCAGGCCCCGGCGGGCCGCGGCGGTGACCGCCTCGACGACCGCGGGGTGGGCGTGCCCGAGGATCAGCGGCCCCCAGGAGGCCACCAGGTCCACGTAGCGGCGTCCGTCGGCGTCGGTGAGGTACGGGCCCGACCCGGAGACCATGAAGCGGGGGGTGCCGCCGACGGCCTGGAAGGCGCGCACCGGGCTGTTCACCCCGCCCGGGGTGACCCGCCGGCCGCGGGCGTACAGGTCGGCCGACGTCGGGGCCTCGTAGGCGTACGGGGGGCTGTCCAGCGAGGTCACGAGCCCAGTGTCCCCTTCCTCCCTGTGGTGCCGTCCTCGGGGACGGCGTCGAGCAGTGCGGTGGTCAGCGCGGCCGGGTCGCGGGTGGGGACGAGCACGGTGCGGCCGTCGGTCAGCCGCAGCGGCAGCCCGGCCCGGCCGCGCGGCACGGACGAGCCGCCGCCGAGCACGGGCGCGCCGGCGTCCACCCCGGCCCGCCCCGCCGAGACGGCGTGCAGGTGCCCGGCGTCCACGTCGGCCAGCGGCACCCGCTCCCGGCCGACGGTGAGCCCGGCGTCGGCGCCCTCGGCGTCGACCCGGAGCGTCCAGGCCCGGCGGGCCATCAGCGTGTGGCCGAGGACGCCACCGAGCCCGCACCCGGCCAGCGTGAAGAGGAGGGCCGGGACCCGCTGCCCGGGCAGCAGCAGCTCTCCGGCGACGAGGAGCCCGAAGACGCCGGCGGCCAGCCAGAACGGCCGCCAGGAACCCCCGGGCTCGACGTAGCGGCTCATCGGAGCCAGCGCGCGGCCTCCACCGCCCAGTACGTGAGGACCGTGCCGGCCCCGGCCCGCCGGATGGCGGTCAGCGTCTCCAGGACGGCCCGTTGCCGGTCCACCCAGCCGTGGGCCGCGGCCGCCTCGACCATCGCGTACTCGCCGCTGACCTGGTACGCGCTGACCGGGACGTCGACGGCGTCGGCGACCCGGGCGACGATGTCCAGGTAGGGCAGCGCGGGCTTGACCATGACGGCGTCGGCGCCCTCGGCGAGGTCCTGCGCGACCTCGCGCAGCGCCTCGTCGGCGTTCGGCGGGTCCATCTGGTAGCTCGAGCGGTCGCCGAACTGCGGCGCTCCCTCGGCGGCCTCGCGGAACGGGCCGTAGAAGCCCGAGGCGTACTTGGCCGCGTAGGCGAGGATCGGCACCTCAGTGAAGGCGGCGGAGTCCAGGCCGGCGCGGATGGCGGCGACCTGGCCGTCCATCATCCCGCTGGGGGCCACCAGGTGGGCGCCGGCCTGGGCCTGGGCGACCGCGACGGCGGCGTAGCGGTCCAGCGTCGGGTCGTTGTCGACGACGCCGGCCGGGGTCACGACGCCGCAGTGCCCGTGGTCGGTGTACTCGCACAGGCACAGGTCGGCCATGAGCACCAGCTCGTCGCCCAGGTCGGCGCGCAGCTGCTGCAGCGCGACGTTGACGATCCCGTCGGCGGCGTCGGCCTGCGAGCCGACCGGGTCCTTGTCCGACGGGATGCCGAACAGCACGAGCCCGGAGATGCCGGCCTCGGCCGCCTCGTGCGCGGCCTTGCGCAGCGAGTCCAGCGTGTGCTGGACGACGCCGGGCATCGAGCTGATCGGCTGCGGCTCGGCGATGTCCTGCTTGACGAAGACCGGCAGCACGAAGTCGGCGGGGGCCAGCCGCGTCTGGGCGGTCAGCCGCCGCAGCGCGGGCGTCGACCGCAGCCGGCGCCCGCGCGCGAAGCCCTCGCTCACTTCGCCTCCTCGCTGGCGCTCGTCGGCCGCGTTCGCGGCACTGCTGCGTCCCTGGGTGAGCTCGCGAGCTCGCTCACTTGCCCTCGCCCTCCTCCTCGGCGCGGCGGGCCGCGGCGAACTCGGCGAGCGCGTCGACCAGCGGGCCCACCGCGGCGGTCTCCGGCTGGACGTCGACCCGCAGGCCGAACTCCTGGGCACTGGCCGCGGTCTGCGGGCCGATCACCGCGACGACGGTCTTCGCGTGCGGCTTGCCGGCGATGCCGACCAGGTTGCGCACGGTGCTCGACGAGGTGAAGCACACCGCGTCGAAGCCGCCGCCCTTGATCGCCTCGCGGACAGCGGCGGCCGGCGGAGCGGCGCGGACGGTCCGGTAGGCGGTGACGTCGTCGATCTCCCAGCCACGCTCGACCAGGCCGGCGGCGAGGGTCTCGGTGGCGATGTCGGCGCGCGGCAGGAGCACCCGGTTGATCGGGTCGAGCACGTCGTCGTACTCGGGGAAGTCGGCCAGCAGGCCCTCGCTGGACTGCTGCCCGGTGGGCACCAGCTCCGGCGCGATGCCGAACGCCTGCACCGCGGCGGCGGTCTGCTCGCCCACGCAGGCGACCTTGACCCCGGCGAAGGCGCGGGCGTCGAGGCCCAGCTCGGCGAACTTCTCGCGCACGGCCTTCACCGCGTTCACCGAGGTGAACACGATCCAGCCGTAGCGGCCGGTGACCAGGCCCTTGATGGCGCGGTCCATCTGGGCGGGGCTGCGCGGCGGCTCGACGGCGATCGTCGGCACCTCGACCGGCACGGCGCCGTAGCCCCGCAGCCGGTCGCTCATGTCGCCGGCCTGGTCCTTGGTGCGCGGCACCAGCACCCGCCAACCGAACAGCGGCCGACTCTCCCACCAGGAGAGCTTGGCGCGCTTGTCGACGGCCGAGCCGACGGTGGCCACGACGGGGCCGGTGACGGCGTCCAGCCCGGCGGTCTTCTCCGCGACGGCGGCCAGCTTGGCGGTCACGCTCTTCTGCCCGGTACCCGAGCCACCGGTGGTCACGACCACCGGCGTGCTGCCGGACAGGCCACCCTCGACCAGCCGCGCGGCGGCGTCGGGCAGCTCCTCGGCGTTCGCCGAGAGCACCAGCGGCGCGCCGAGGCCGGACGCCGCACCGGCGAGGGCGGCGAGGTCGACGTCCCCGCCGCGCAGGTCGGCGGTGACCGAGGTGCCGCCGAGGGCGACACCGGCGAAGGCCGGGACGGCGGTGGCCGGGGCGACACCGGGGACGACGTCGAAGCCGACCGAGGTGCGGCCGACGGCCAGCACCTCCTTGACCACGCCGTCGGAGGTGAACGGGTCGCCGGCGACCAGCCGGACGACCGTGGCACCGCCCTTGGCCGCGGCGACGGCGGCCTTGGCCACCTCCGCCGGCTCGCCGGTGACCGGGGTCAGCTCGAGCTCGGGCCGCTGGTCGCGGACGGCGTCGGCGACGGCCGCCGAGACGTCGGGGTCGACGTGGACGACGTCGGCCTCGGCCAGCGCCGCGGTCGCCCGGGCGGTGAGCATGCCCGGGTCGCCCGGGCCGGCGCCGACGAAGACGACCTTGCCGGCCGTCCCGTTCTGCTTGCGGAAGCGCGTCATCGCGTGCTCCTGTTCTGAGCCCTGGGGGCCTGGGTGTGCGGGGGTCGGTGGGACCGGGGCCTGCTGCCCGGTCCAGGAGGGCACGTCATCGGGCGGCCGCCATGAGCTCGGCCGCGCCGCGGTCGAGCAGGTCCACGGCGAGCGCGCGGCCGAGCCGCTCGGCGTCGTCGGGGGGGCCGGTGACCGAGCCACGGACGCCGTCGCTGCCGTCGAGCGCGGTCACCGAGGCGCGGAGGAACAGCTCGCGGCCGTCGTCGCCCTCGGCCAGCTCCGCGTAGGCGGCGACCGGCGCGCTGCAGCCGGCCTCGAGCGCGGCCAGCGTGGTGCGTTCGGCGACCACGCAGGCCCGGGTGGCGGCGTCGTCGAGGGCGGCGAGCAGCTCCCGGGTGCGGACGTCGTCGGCGCGGCACTCCACGGCCAGCGCGCCCTGCGCGGGAGCGGGCAGCACCTGCAGCGGGTCGAGGGTCTCGGTCACGGCGTCCAGCTGGCCGAGCCGGCTGAGCCCGGCCCGGGCCAGCACGACGGCGTCGAGGTCGCCCGGCACCACCCGCGCCATCCGGGTGTCGACGTTGCCGCGGATCGGCACGACCTCCAGGCCCAGGCCGAGGGCCCGCAGCTGGGCGACCCGCCGGGGTGCGCCGGTGCCGATCCGCGCGCCGGTGGGCAGCTCCCCGAGGGTGAGCCCGTCGCGGGCGACCAGCGCGTCGCGGGGGTCCTCCCGGGGCGGCACGGCGGCGATGGTCAGGCCGGGCTCCGGCAGGGTCGGCAGGTCCTTGTAACTGTGGACGGCGACGTCGACGGTGCCCTCGAGCAGCGCCTGGCGGATCGCCGCCACGAAGACGCCGGTGCCGCCGAGCTGGGCGATCGCGGCCGCGGAGCGGTCCCCCTCGGTGCTGATGGGCACCAGCTCGACGGGGACGCCGCTGGCGTCGGTGATGGCGTCGGCGACGGTGCGCGACTGGGTGGTCGCCAGCTGGCTGGCGCGGGTGCCGAGCCGCAGGGTCGAGGTGGTCGTCGTCACGCCTGGCTCCCGAGCTCGTCGGGGTCGACGGTGACCGCCTCGGCCAGGTTCGACCGCTCGGCGACGACGGGGGCGTCGATGCCCAGGCCGAACAGCGCGCGCAGGGCGTCGGCGTAGTCGACCCCGCCCGGGGCGCTGGCCAGCTCCTTCACCCGCACCGTCGGCTCGTGCAGCAGCTTGTCCACGACCCGCCGCACCGTGCGGGCGACCTCGTTGCGGGCGCGCGCGTCGAGGTCGGGCACGCGGGTCGACAGCCGCAGCAGCTCGGCGTCCACGACCTCGGCGGCCTGGCTGCGCAGCGCGGAGACGGTCGGGGCGACCGCGGCGGCCTGTCGCTCGGCGCGGAGCAGCGCCGTCTCGGCCTCGATGAGGGCGTGCGCCGCGGCGATGTCGTCGGCGGCGACCGGACCGGCCGGGTGCTCCCCGGCCGCGGTCCGCTCACCCTGCAGCAGCGCCAGGTCGACCACGTGCACGCCGGGCAGCGCCGCCACGCCGGGGTCGACGTCCCGGGGCAGGGCCAGGTCGATCACGACCAGGGGGCGGCCGTCGCGGCCGGCCACGGCGCGGGTGACCACCTCGGTGCCCACCACGATGCCGCGCGCGCCGGTGCAGGTCACCAGCACCTCGGCGGCCGCGAGTTCCTCGGGCAGCCGGACGAGGTCGGCGGCGCGGCCCTCCACCGACGTGGCCAGGCGCTGCGCGTGCGCCGGCGTCCGGCTGCTGACGGTGACCGCGGCGCCGCGGCGGGCCAGCGTCGTGGCCGCCAGCGCGCCCATCGAGCCGGCGCCGACGACGAGCACCGGGCGGCCGGACAGCGGGCCGATGCGGTCCTCGGCGTGGTCGAGGGAGACCGACACCAGCGAGGCACCGGCCCGGTCGATGCCGGTCTCGGTGTGCACCCGCTTGCCCACCCGCAGCGCGCGCTGGGCGACCGGGTGCAGCCCGCGCCCGACGGTGCCCTGCTCGCGGGCCAGGGCGTAGGCGGCGCGCAGCTGGCCCAGCACCTGGGTCTCGCCGACGACCATCGAGTCCAGCCCGGCGGCCACGGTGAACAGGTGGGTGACGGCCTGGTCCTCGTAGTGGACGGTGACGTAGGGCGAGAGCTCCTCCACCGTCGCGCCGGCCTGGCGGGCCAGCACCCGGCTGACCTCCGTCACGCCGCCGTGGAACCGGTCGACCTCGGCGAAGACCTCGACCCGGTTGCAGGTGGCCAGCACGATGGCCTCGGTCACGTGGTCGGTGCCGACCAGCTCGTGCAGGGCCTTGACGGTGTCGTCATGGCCCATGGCGAACTGCTCGAGCAGGGCCACGGGCGCGGTCTGGTGGCTCACACCGACGGCCAGGAGGGTCATGCGAGCACCTCCACGGACTCGGCGCCGCCGCGCTGCTGGCCCAGGAAGGCGAGGACCTGCAGCTCCACGGAGAGGTCCACCTGGCGGACGTCGACGTCCGCGGGCGCCGTGAGCGCCACGGGTGCGAAGTTCAAGATGCTCCTCACCCCGGCCGCGGTCAGCCGGTCGCAGACCGACTGGGCGACCTCGGCCGGTGTCGCGATGACCCCGATCGTGGCCGCCGTCGTGGCGACCACCTCGTCGAGCTCGTCCATGGGGCGCACCGGCTGCCCGCCGATCCGCTGCCCCACCCGGGCGGGCGCGGCGTCGAACAGGCCGACGAAGCGGAAGCCGCGGCTGCCGAACCCGGCGTAGTCGGCCAGCGCGGTGCCGAGGTTGCCGATCCCGACCAGCACGCAGGCGCGGGACCGCTCGACGCCGAGGACCCGGGCGATGCGGTCGCGCAGGGTGCCCACGTCGTAGCCGACCCCGCGCACGCCGCAGGGGCCGAGGTGGGAGAGGTCCTTGCGCAGGCCGGCGGGGTTGACGCCCGCGGCGGCGGCGAGCTCACCGGAGGAGACGTTGCTGCGGCCGCCGTCGGCGAGGCCGGTGAGCACCCGGAGGTACACGGCCAGGCGGGCGACGGTGGCCTCCGGGATCCGGGGCCGGGGCTGCGACACGGGCTCTACTCCACAGCGGTCGCGCCCGTACGTCCGGCGGGTGCCGGCGAGGGTCGGACGACATCGGGAACCCGGGCGGGTGACCGCCCGGCGTCAGCCACGGTAACCGCTTGTGAACGCAGGAACAAAGTCGCTGGCGCGACGACCAGCCCATACGGGGGCTCCTGTGGTGGAGACCATAGCGCACCGCCCCGATCCGGCCCCGAGGGCCTCAGCCCGGGCCGGTCCGCCGACGTCCGCCGGTCAGTCCCAGGTCACGGCGCAGGCGCGGCACGTCCACGGTGAAGTAGGAGTGCTCCTGGCCGTCGAGCAGCACGACCGGCACCCGGTCGCCGTACTCCGCCTGCAGGTCGGGGTCGGCGTCGACGTCCACCGTCGCGGGAGTCAGGCCGGCCTCCGCGGCGATCTCCGCGAGGGTGGTCGCCGCGGTGACGCAGAGGTGGCAGTCCTGCCGGGTGAGCAGTTGCAGCCGGGGCGGGGTCACGACGCCTCCTCGTCGGGGCGGGTCAGGCCCAGCTCGCGCAGCCGGGCGCGGCTCACCTTGCCGGTGAGCGAGTGCGGGAGGGTGTCCAGCACGTGTACCGACGTCGGCACCTTGTACCGGGCCAGGGACGCCGCCGCGTGCGCGCGCAGCTCCTCGAGGGTGACCGAGCGGCCCGGCTGCAGCGCGACCACGGCCCGCACGGCCGAGCCGGTACGCGGGTCGGGCACCGCGATGACCGCGCTCTCGGCGACCGCGGGGTGCAGGTCGAGCACCCGCTCGACCTCGGCCGGGTAGACGTTGAAGCCGCTCACCAGGATCAGGTCGCTGCGCCGGTCCACCAGGTGCAGGTCGCCGTCCTCGTCGGGGTAGGCGAGGTCGCCGGTGGCCAGCCAGCCGTCGCGGTCGGGGCCCCCTGCGCCGTTGGGCCAGTAGCCGGAGAAGAGGTTGGGCCCGCGCACCCAGATCTCACCGGGGCCGTCCTCGGCGCCGTCACCGTCGGAGGCTCCGTCGTCCTCGCGCGGCTCGCGCTGCGCGGTGTCGCGCAGCTGCAGCTCCACGCCGGGGAGCGGGCGGCCGATGCAGGCCGGCTTGGCCCGGCCGCCGGCCAGGGTGCTGGCCACCACCGGGCAGGCCTCGGTGAGCCCGTAGCCCTCCCAGACGGTGACCGCGGCCCGCTCGCGCATCGCCGTCCAGACCTCCGCGGGCAGCGGCGCGGCACCGGAGGTGGCGATCCGGACGGCGGCGAAGGCGCGGCGCAGGGCGACGTCGGAGCCCGCGGCGTCGGCGGCGGCCAGCCAGGCCTGGTACATCGGCGGCGCCCCGGGGACGGCGGTGACCTCCTCGCTCGCCATGAGCGCCAGCGACCCGGCCGGGTCGAAGGAGTCCACGAGGACGGCGCAGGCCCCGGTGGCCGCGACCAGCCCGAACCCGGCGTTGAGCCCGTAGACGTGGAAGAGCGGGAGCGCGAGCAGCACCCGGTCGTCGGGGCGGACCGGCGGCGGGGTCAGCGCCAGGCACTGCTCCTGGTTGGCCCGCAGGGCGGCCGTGGACAGGATGGCGCCGCGCGGCCGGCCGGTGGTGCCGCTGGTGTAGGCGAGGAAGGCCGGCCGGTGGGGGTCCTCGGGGACCTCCGGCGGCGTGGCGTCGTCCGCCGGCGGCCCGGGGGAGACCGGCACCCCGGCGACCGGCGGCCGGTCGCCGCCCGCGACGAGCAGCGCCGCGCCGCTGTCGCCGAGGACGTGCTCGAGCTCGGGATCGGTGTAGGCCGTGTTGACCGGGACGACCACCAGCCCCGCCCGCAGCGCGCCCAGCGTGGCGCGCAGCCAGTCGGTCCCGTTGGGCAGCTGCACGGCCACCCGCTCCCCGGCGGCCAGGCCGCGCGCGGCGTAGCCGGCCGCGGCCCGGTCGACCTGCGCGTCCAGCTCCGCCCAGGTCAGCCGCTCGTCCCCCGCGACCACCGCCGGCGCGCTGCCGCGGTCGCGGGCCGCGGCCCGGACGAGGGCGGGCAGGGACGTGCCGGCCTCGGTCACGCACATCTCCTCGGGTGGAGCGGTTCTGGCCACCCGCAGAAACCGACGCGACACACTGGGTCACCGGATCGTGGACGGGCTGCCGCGATGTTGTCACCATGGGCAGCGCCCCGCAGCACCGCGCGCCGCCCCGACGGGCCGGCGCGCCCGGGGGGAGCCGAGGCGGCTCTCGCGGGCAGAGGAGGAGGTCCGACGCCCGCATGCCCCTGTCGCAGCCGGTCGACGGCGCCCTCGCCGAGGCCGCCGTCGCCGAGGTGGCGGCGGTCGAGGTGGACGTCTGGGCGCTGGTGCGCGCCGCGCAGGACGGGGACGCGGAGGCGTTCGGCCGGCTCTACGACCACTACGTCGGGACGGTGTACCGCTACCTGCTGCACCGGCTGGCCAACCGGGCCCTCGCCG
Source organism: Geodermatophilus sp. CPCC 206100 (assembly GCF_048569675.1). NCBI lineage: Bacteria > Bacillati > Actinomycetota > Actinomycetes > Geodermatophilales > Geodermatophilaceae > Geodermatophilus > Geodermatophilus sp. CPCC 206100. The sequence continues at coordinate 29,288 of NZ_JAQISV010000039.1, read as the reverse complement.
AGGACCTCACCAGCGAGACCTTCGTCCGGGCGCTGCGGCGCCTGGACACCCTCACCTACCAGGGCCGCGACGTCGGCGCCTGGCTGCTCACCATCGCCCGCAACCTGGTCCTCGACCACGTGAAGAGCGGCCGCCACCGGCTGGAGGTCAGCACCGCCGACATGCGCGACGCCGACCGGGCCACCGACGGTCCCGAGGACGCCGTCGTCGCGCAACTGGTCGCCGAGCAACTCCTGTCCTGCGTCCGCCAGTTGGGCGGCGAGCAGCAGGAGTGCATCTCGCTGCGCTTCCTGCACGGCCTGTCGGTCGCGGAGACCGCCGAGGTCATGGGCAAGAAGGACGGCGCGGTCAAGGCCCTGACCCACCGGGCCGTCCGCCGGCTGGCCGCCCTGCTCCCGGAGGGGCTGCGATGAGCGGGCCGGACACCGCGCCGCGGGGCCTGCGCGACCGGGAGGCGGCCGTCGTCGCCGAGCTCTGCGCGCTGGCCGCCCGCCTGGACGACGCGCCCGAACCCGCCTTCCGGGCCGCCACCCGGGCCCGGCTCGTGGCCATGGCCGCGGTGCGTGCACCCGCACCGGCACCGGCACCGCGCTCGCGGCTGCGGCGGCTGCTGGCCGTCCCCGCCGACGTCGGTCCGGCGCCGGCCCGGCGTCGCCGGCTGACCGCCGGACTGGCCGGAGCGGCGCTCACGGTCGTCGCGGCGGCGGGGCTGGTGGCCGGCGCCGCCGACGCGGGGCCCGGCGAGGTCCTGTACGGCGTCAAGCGCGGAACGGAGCAGACCCGGCTCGCGCTGGCCGGGGACGACCGCGGCCTGACGCTCCTCCAGTTCGCCGCGACCCGGCTCACCGAGCTGGACGCGCTGAACGGGACCGGGCGCACCGCCGCCGTCGTCGACCTGCTGCACACGATGGACGCGCAGACCACCGAGGGCACCGCCCTGCTGACCGGGGAGGCGGTGCGCAGCGGGAGCGCCGCCCCGATCGACGAGCTGGCCGCCTGGACCGCAGAGCAGAGCGCCGGGCTGGTGGCGCTGCAGGCCGACGTCCCGGACGGCGCGGTGGACGCGACGGCGGGGTCGCTGGAGCTGCTGGCCGCGGTGACCGAGCGGGCCGGCGGGCTGCAGGCCGCGCTGGCCTGTCCGGGGGGCTCGGCAGTCGACGGCGCGGACGAGCTGGGCCCGCTGCCGGTGCCCTGCCCAGGGGACGAAGCGACGCCCACGCCCCGTCAGGACATCGCTCCGGGAACGCCGGCTGCGCCGGCCCCCGCCCCGGGGAGCGCCGCGGCCCCGAGTACCCCGGCGGCTCCCGCTCCCGACGCGGCCGCACCGCCGTCCGGTGCCGGGACCCCCGGTCCGCCCGCCGGGGCCGGGACGCCGGCTGCACCGGTGCCGCCGGTGCCGCCGGCGCCTTCCGCCGAGCGCCCTCCGGCACTTCCCCTGCCGCCGGCGGGTCCGCCACCGGGCGTTCCGTCGCTGCCGCGGCCGACCGCTCCCCCGCTGATCGACACCCCGCTGCCGATCTGCATCCCGCTGCTGGTCTGCTGAACCCCACGGCGACCGCCCGGACGAGGCGCCACTAGGGTCGGGGCGCAGGTCGCCGCTGCCCTCCCGTCCCTCGGTCCGGGGCGGCGCCGGGTCGACAGGGGGAGGTCGTCGTGCCGGGAGTGCCCTTCCTCGGCCGCCGGGCCCGCCGGGCGGAACTGCCGGACGAGGAGACCCGGGCCCACGTCGCCGGTGCGGCCTCGGCCGCCGCCGCGGAGGTCGAGCCGCCCCCGGCCATCGTCCCGGACCTCACCGCCGCGGCGTTCTTCGACGTCGACAACACGATGATGATGGGCGCCTCGCTGTTCTGGTTCGCCCGGGGCCTGGCGGCGCGCAAGTACTTCCGGGCCCGCGACCTGGCCCTGTTCGTGTGGCAGCAGGCCAAGTTCCGCGTCGCCGGCAACGAGAGCGCCGACGACATGCACACCATCCGGGAGAACGCGCTGGCCTTCGTCGCCGGCCGGCCGGTCGACGAGATCGTCGCGGTGAGCGAGGAGATCTACGACGAGCTGATGGCCGACCGGATCTGGGCCGGCACCCGCGTGCTCGCCCAGCAGCACCTCGACGCGGGTCAGCGGGTCTGGCTGGTCACCGCGACCCCGGTGGAGCTCGCCCGCATCATCGCCCACCGGCTGGGGCTGACCGGCGCCCTGGGCACCGTCGCCGAGGTGGTCGACGGGCACTACACCGGCCGGCTGGTCGGCGAGCTCATGCACGGGGAGGCCAAGGCCGAGGCGGTGCGCGCGCTGGCCGAGCGGGAGGGCCTGGACCTCTCCCGGTGCACCGCCTACAGCGACAGCTCCAACGACCTGCCGATGCTGACCCTCACCGGGACGGCGGTCGCGGTGAACCCCGACACCGAGCTGCGCGCCGTCGCCCGCTCCCGCGGCTGGCTGATCCGGGACTTCCGCACCGGGCGCAAGGCCGCGAAGATCGGCGTCCCGACGGTGGCGGCCGCCGCGCTCTCCGGCGGCCTGGTCGGCGGCGCGGTCGCGCTGCGCCGCCGCAACCGCTGGCCCTTCTGACGCGCGCTCCTCCGCGGTGTCGGACGCTGTGCCTGCGTCCAGGACCGCCTGACGCAGGAACAGCTTCCACCACCTCGAGGGACGGCTAGCCGAAGACGGACTTGCGCTGCAGCAGCAGCTGGTAGAGCGACTGCTGGATGGTCTCGCGCACCTGGTCGGTCAGGTTGAACACCAGCATCGGGTCCTCGGCCGCGGCCGGGCCGTAGGACGCCGTCTCGATCGGCTCCCCGAACGCGATCAGCCACTTCGACGGCAGCGGGAGCAGCCCGAGCGGCCCGAGCGCCGGGAACGTGGGCGTGATCGGGAAGTAGGGCAGGCCGAGGAGCCGGGCGATGGTCTTGGCGTTGCCGATCATCGGATAGGTCTCCTCCGCCCCGACGATCGCGCACGGGATGATCGGCGCCCCGGTCCGGAGAGCGGCTGTGACGAAACCGCCCCGCCCGAACCGTTGCAGGGTGTACCGCTCGCGGAACGGCTTGCCGATGCCCTTGAAGCCCTCGGGGAAGACGCCGACCAGCTCGCCGCCGGTGAGGAGGCGCTCGGCGTCCTCGTTGCAGGCCAGCGTGGTGCCCATCTTGCGGGACACGGTGCCGACGAACGGCAGCTCGAAGACGAGGTCGGCACCCAGCAGCCGCAGCCGCCGGCGCGCCGGGTGGTCGTCGTGCAGCGCCACCGTCGTCATGAGCGCGTCGATCGGCAGGGTGCCCGAGTGGTTGGCGACGACGAGGCCGCCGCCGGTGTCGGGCACGTGCTCCACGCCGTGGGTCTCCACCCGGAACCAGCGGGAGAACAGCGGGCGCAGCAGCGGCAGCAGCACGTGGTCGGTGAGGTCGGGGTCGAAGCCGAACTCGTCGGTCTCGTAGTCCCCGGTCAGCCGGCGGCGGAGGAACTCCAGCCCCCCGGCGACCTGGTCCTCCCAGCTCGCCGACGACGACGGCGGGATCGGGGGCTCCTCGTCCTCGGGGCGCAGCCGGATGACGCGGGCCTCAGGCATCGCGCACCGCCCGCAGCCCCGGTGCGGCGGGAGCCGGCCGCAGCCGCTCCCCCACCGACCCCGCCGCCGAGCCGACCCGCGCGACGAGGTCCTGCACCCGGCCCGTCGCGCCGCGGACCAGGTCCGGCGGGATGACCGGCGAGATCGTCGCCGCGTAGTCGGCCAGGGCATCTGCCGTCGTGTACCGCGGCGTGTAGCCGAACTCCTCGCGGAGCACCGTCGTGTCCACCACCCGACCGAAGTTGAGGAACCGCATCTGTTCCGGTGAGTAGTCGACGAAGCCGAACCGCCGGGTCAGCCGGCCGAGCGAGCCGAGCGTCGAGGAGGGCAACGGCACCTGCAGCCGCCCCAGCCGGCGGATGACCTGGGAGAGCAGGAGGGTGCCCTCCCCGCCGACGTTCACGGTCCCGGTGAAGTCCCCGGTCGTGGCGCGGGTCAGCACGGCGAGGGCATCGTCCTCGTGCAGCAGCTGCACCCGGGCGTCGTAGCCCAGGGCCGTGGGCACCAGCGGCATGCGCAGGAAGTGCGTGAGCAGCGAGTCGATGCGCGGGCCGATAAAGTTGGTGAAGCGCAGGCCGACCACGCCGACGTCGGGACGGCGCCGGGAGAAGGACCGGACGTAGCCCTCGATGTCGAGGCTGTCCTTGGCGAAGCCGCCGGCGGGGATGCGGCGGGCCTGCATCGCCTCGGTGAAGACGGCGGGGTCGCGCGAGGAGGCGCCGTACACGGCGCTGGTCGACTTGAGCACGAACCGGCGGACCGAGGGCGCGCGCTGGCAGGCGGCCAGGAGCTGCATCGTGCCGATGACGTTGAGCTCCTTCATCGGCCCCCGCCCGCCGGAGCCGGCGGGCGTGGAGCTGATGTTCATGTGCACGACCGTGTCGACCGAGGCCGTCGTGATGACCTTGCTGATCAACGGGCTGCGGATGTCGGCCCGCACGAACTCGGTACGGCCGAGCCGGCGGAGGACCTCCGGTGACGGGGGGACCGTGTCCACCCCGATGACCCGCTCGATGGCGGGGTCCCGAGCCAGCTCGGCCGCCAGCGCTCCGCCGAGCCACCGGCTCACACCGGTGACCAGGACGACCGCGGGCGGCACGAGCGTCAGCTCACTTCTTGTTGCGTCGCTGGACGCGCGTCTTCTTGAGCAGCTTGCGGTGCTTCTTCTTCGCCATCCGCTTGCGGCGCTTCTTGATGACCGAACCCATGGTCGTGCTCCCGACGTCGTTGCCGCGCGGCGCTGCCGTCGATGACCGGGAGGTCACGCCGGGCGCCGCGCTGAGGTGATCAGCTCGTGTGCGACACCAGGACCACCCGGCGTCGCTCGGCGCCCGAGCCTACCCGGCGCCCCCGTGGCGACGCTGCCGTGGGGAACCGTCCGGGCGCTGGGCTCCCCCGGAAGGGCAGTGGGAGGGCGGTCGTACCGCCCCCGGCCCGTCCGGGTCCCGCCCTGAGCCTGCGAAGGGTGGGGAGGACGGGCGGCCTCCCTGCAGGGTCCCGCCGCGAGCCTGCGAGCGGTGGGGGGCAGGGAGGTCCTCTCAGGCGATGTCGGTGTAGGCGTCGCGCAGGTAGTCCTGGACGGCGCGCTCCGGGACGCGGAACGAACGGCCGACGCGGACGGCGGAGAGCTCGCCGGCGTGCACGAGGCGGTACACGGTCATCTTGGAGACCCGCATCATGCTGGCGACCTCGGCGACGGTCAGGAAGGTGACCGCGGAGCGGGGGGCGGGCACGGCCGGGCGGCCGACGGGCATGGCGGCCGGGTGGGCCGGGGCGATGGGGCGGCCCATGCTGGCGGCCGAGATCGGGCGGGCCATCTGACGCGGGCCGGGGACGCCCGGGCGGGCGTAGGCGGCGGCGGTGGCGGTGCGCTGGGGCATGGTCATGACTTCATCTCCGGACCTAGCACGCGTCGGGCGCCGGCTTCCCCACCGACTACGGGACACGCACGTGCTGATACAGAGAGTAGGGGGATGGGTGGGGCAGAAGCGATGGAAGAAACGAACATGCGGACCGGTCCGTCCTGGGCAGAACTACACCTATGTAGCCAGATCGACATGTGTTCGGGCGCGTCGTCGACGACACGTCCCGATCCGCTCACGGAGAGTCGACTTGTGTTCCGCCTGCGAGAGTGACCTCACCGGTCCCTCGCGTCCCGCCCGAGCTCGACCGAGCGGGCGTGCGCGGCCTCGATCGCGGCGATCAGCGCCGCCCGCACACCGTGGCGCTCCAGCTCCCGGATGGCGGCGATCGTCGTCCCGCCCGGGCTGGTGACCGCCTCGCGCAGCTGCACCGGGTGCTCGCCGGAATCGCGCAGCATGACCGCCGAGCCCAGCGCCGTCTGGACGATGAGGTCGGCCGCGAGGGCGCGCGGCAGGCCCAGCAGGATCCCGGCGTCGATCATCGCCTCGACGAGGAAGAAGAAGTAGGCCGGACCACTGCCCGACAGCGCCGTCACGGCGTCCTGCTGCGCCTCCGGCACCCGGCGCACCCGGCCGACCGCAGCCAGCAGCGCCTCCGCCTCGTCCAGGTGCGACTCGTCGGCGTGCGCGCCGGCCGACAGCACGCTCATCCCCTCGTCGACCAGCGCCGGGGTGTTGGGCATGACCCGCACCACCGGGACGCCGTCGGGCAGCGCCGCCTCGATGGTCGACGTCGGGACGCCGGCGGCCACCGAGACGACCAGGTGCCCGAGGTCGACCGCGCCGTCCAGGAGCCCGAGCAGGGTGCCGATGTCCTGCGGCTTGACGGCCAGCAGCAGCACCCGGGACCGCGCCGCGGCCTCGGCGAGGCCCAGCGTGGGGACGCCGTACCGCGAGGTGAGCTCCGCCGCCCGGTCGGGACTGCGCTCGCAGACCACGATCCCGTCCGCGCCCCCGCGCCGGACCAGCCCGGACAGCAGCGCCTCCCCGATCTTGCCGCCGCCGATGATCGCCAGCCCCCGCCGCGGCGCGCCCCCGGCTCCCGGCCCGGTCACGGCCGGCCCGCCAGCCGCCGGAGGGCCGCCGCCGGCCCGGCGTCGCCGGAGGGCACGGTCACCCGCACCCGGTACCCGCCGGCGACCAGCCGGCGCTGCAGCTCGCTGCGGACTCGATGCGGCATGACGTACTCCCAGCTGTCGGGGGCTCGCTCGTTCCAGGCGGCCCGCTCGCCGGCGATGGCGACCAGCCGCGGGTCGGTGGTGCCGACGGCGGGGTGCCCGGGCCCGGCCATCAGCACGTGCAGGCAGCGCACGAAGGCCAGGTCGGTGGCCGCGCCGCGACGTCCGGTGAGGCGGACGCGACCGCCGGCCCACCGCAGGCAGCGCGCCTCGGCCCCGGGCCGGCCGGCGGCGACCACCACGGCGGCCCCCGGGACCCGGGCGGCGACGTCGTCCACCAGGGCCGGCTCCCCGTCGAGCGCGACCGACAGCCCGGCGTCCAGAGCCGCCCGGGCCACCGGCAGCGCCGCGAGGCCCACCCGGTCCACCGGCACGGTCAGTTCGCACGCACCGGCCAGCCCGGCGGCGGCCACGCGCTCGGCCAGCTCGCGCAGCTCACCGGCGGGGTCGGCCGCGGTCGCGGCCGGGCGGTGCTCGATCGCGACGAGGTGGCCGTCGGCGGCCAGACCGGCCGCCGCGCGGACGGCGTCGTCCACCCTCGAGCCGGTTCCGGCGAGGGCCGCGGGACGCCGGCCGAGCAGGCGGCGCACCGGGGAGGAGGTCTGCGCAGGCACGAGGCGAACCGTAGTGCGAGGGGCGTGTGCCGCCCGCGGGGCCGGGGTAGCCGCCGCCGCATGGCAGGAGAACTGGACGGGATGAAGGTGGCGGTCCTCGCGACCGACGGCGTGGAACAGGTGGAGCTGGACCGGCCGTGGCAGGCGCTGGAGGAGGCCGGGGCGGAGCCGGAGCTGGTGTCGCTGGAGGCCGGCGAGATCACGGCCTACGACCACATCGACAAGGGCGACACCAAGAAGGTCGACCTCCCCGTGAGCTCCGCCGACCCCGACGAGTACGCCGCCCTGGTCCTGCCGGGCGGGGTCATCAACGGCGACTTCATCCGGGCCGATGCCGACGCGGTCGCCTTCGTGAAGGCCTTCTTCGACGCCGGGAAGCCGGTGGCCGCGATCTGCCACGCTCCGTGGGTGCTCGCCGAGGCCGACGTCGTCCGGGGCCGGCGGATGACGTCGTGGCCGTCGCTGCAGACCGACCTGCGCAACGCCGGTGCCAAGTGGACCGACGAGGAGGTCGTCGTCGACGGCAACCTCACGACCAGCCGCAAGCCCGACGACCTCGACGCCTTCACCGCCGCGATGGTCGAGCAGTTCGCCGCCGGCCCGCAGGACGAGGACGAGGAGGACGAGTAGGAGGACCCCACGTCCCCCCGCCCCTCGCACGCTCGGGACGGGACCCTGACGCGGGGCCGTTCCAGAGGGTCACCACTCAGGTGCCGGCGAGGAGGCCCGCCGCCGGCGCGATGGTGAGCAGCGTCCCGGCGAAGACCAGGATGCCGATCAGCCGGACGCCGGCCGCCTCCTTGTCCTGCCGCTGCCGCCACGCCGCCACCCCGCCCACCAGGCCGGCGATGGCCAGCGGCGCCAGCACCACGGCCAGGTAGGGCAGCAGCTCCCACAGCACGGTGAACAGGAAGTAGATGCCGACACCGGCAGCGAGGGCGACCACCAGCTCGCCGGCGAAGCGCAGCCACGCCAGCGCACCCTCCCGGCCCCCGAGCGCCTCGTCGTCGAGGAGGGGTGCGTCGGCGTCGGCCCGGACGACGGGGATCGGCCCGGTCGAGGGCCCCGCGTCGGTCGGCTTCGACTGCGCCGGGACGGCACCGGTCCCCGCCGACGGGCCCGGGACCCCGGGTTTGCGGGAGGGGCGCAGCCCGGGGATGGCCGCGGTCGAGGGGTCGGCGGCCCGGGGCCGGCGACGGTCGGGGGTGGGTGGAGCGAGGTCGCCGGTGCGGTCGGTGGCCCGCCGGCCGAACGCGCCACGGTCCCCGACCCGGCCGGTGTCGCTGCTGCGCGGCGCGCGTGCGGGCGGGTCGCCGCCCGCCCCCCGCTGGCGGACGCCGGTGTCGAAGTCCTCGTCCCCGCGGCGCCGCCGTCCGCGCGGGGACTCCACCCCGGCCTCCCGCAGGATGTCGGCGAGCGGACGACCGCCGGTCTCGGGGTCCCTCCGGCCCTCCGTCATCGCTCTTCCTCCAACGAGTCCAGCCGCCGCAGGATGACGCCCTCGCGCAGGGCCCACGGGCAGATCCGGACGGACGGTACGTGGAGGGCGCGCATCGCAGCCCGCGCCACGACGGCGCCGGCGGGGACCTGGTGCGCACGGTCGGGCGACACGCCCTGCAGTTCGGCCAGCGCGGCGGACTCGATGCGCGAGACGAAGCCGGCCAACTGCTCCAGCCCGTCGAGGGTGAGGTGGCGTGGAGCCCGCAGACCGGCCGAGTAGGGGGCGGCACCGGTCAGCCTGGCGAGGGTTCGGAAGGTCTTGCTCGTCGCGACGACCAGGTCGGGCGGGCCGTCGGCCAGCAGCTTCTTGGCCGCCGGCTTGAGCAGGTCGGCGGCGTGCTCATCCAGCTCGGTGAGGGCGTGCAGGTCGGGACGGCCGCCCGTGATCGCCTGGGGGAGGAAGCGGCGGGTCATGCGCCCGGCGCCCAGCGGCAGGGACAGGGCGACGTCCGGGTCCTCGTCCATCCCGCTGGCCAGCTCCAGCGACCCGCCGCCGATGTCGAGCACGAGCAGCCGGCCGGCGCTCCACCCGAACCAGCGGCGGACGGCGAGGAACGTCAGCCGGGCCTCCTCCTCGCCGCTGGTCACCTGCAGGTCCACGCCGGTCCGCTCCCGGACCCGGTCGAGCACCTCGAGGCCGTTGCGGGCCTCGCGGATGGCGGAGGTCACCAGCGCCAGCAGCTCTTCACAGCCCTGCCGCTCGGCCTCGTCGCACGCCCGCCGCACGGCCTTGACCAGCGCCTTCTCCCCCTCCTTCGAGAGGACGTCGTCCCGGCCGACGTGCTCCGCGAGCCGCAGCACCGACCGGTCGTCGTGCATCGGTGTGGGGTGCCCTCCGCGGTGGGCGTCGACCACCAGCAGGTGGACGGTGTTCGATCCGACGTCCAGCACCCCGAGCCGCATGGCCTCCAGTCTGCCGGTCCGGTCTGCGGCGGGCCGGTCAGGTGGGCGGCCTAGGCTCGTGCGGTGCAGGACGTGCCGCCCGAGGTGCCGCCGGACTTCGCCCGCGAGTGGGTGGAGTTCCCCGACCCCGCCGACCCCGCGCACGTCGTCCGCGCCGACCTGACCTGGCTGTCGTCGGCCTGGACCTGCGTGTTCGGCCGGGGCTGCGCCGGCGTGGTGGAGGGCCGGCCGGACGACGGCTGCTGCAGCCACGGCGCCTTCTTCACCGACGAGGACGACCTGGCCCGGGTGACCGCGGCGGTGGCCGACCTCACCGACGAGGACTGGCAGCTGGCCCCCGTCGGGCGCGGCGCCTGGACCGAGGAGGACGCCGCCGACGACGAGGGCGGCGTCCGCTCGCTGCGCACCCGGCTGGTCGACGGCGCCTGCGTCTTCCTCAACCGGCCCGGGTTCTCAGGGGGCGCCGGCTGCGCCCTGCACCGCATGGCCCTGCGGGAGGACCTGCACCCGCTGCTCACCAAGCCCGACGTCTGCTGGCAGCTGCCGGTGCGCCGGGAACAGGAGGAGGTCGAGCGCCCCGACGGCACGAAGGTGCTGGTCTCCAGCATCGGCGAGTTCGACCGCCGGGGCTGGGGACCCGGCGGCGCGGACCTGCACTGGTGGTGCACCGGAGCGCCGGCCGCGCACGTCTCCCCCGAGCCGCTGGTGCTCACCTACGCCGCGGAGCTCACCGCGCTGCTGGGCGCGCCGGCCTACGCCGAGCTGCGCCGCCTGACCGAGGCCCGGCTGGACCTGGGCCTGGTGGCGCCGCACCCGGCCTCCCCGGCTCCGGTCCCGGTCCGGCTCCAGCTCAGGCGGCCCGACGCGCACCCCCCGTCCGGGGTGCAGGGGCTCTGAACCGCGGGTCCGCGCCACTACCCTCGCGGGGACGGACGGACGGACGGACGACGGACGGCGGGACAGTGACCGAGCAGCGGGCGGGCGCGGGGGTTCCCCGGGCCGGGAAGCGCTCCGCCGACGGCCGCCCCGACAACGCCTTGCTCGCCCTCGTCCGCATCCCGGTGTTCCGCCGGCTGTGGGCGGCGATCACCGTCTCCAGCCTGGGCGACTGGCTGGGCCTGCTGGCCACCACCGCGATGGCCCAGCAGCTCACCCGGGGCGAGTCGCTGGCCGTCCAGGGCGCGGCGATCTCCGGCGTGATCCTCACCCGGCTGCTGCCCGACCTCCTGCTCGGACCGCTGGCCGGCGCGCTCGCCGACCGGCTGGACCGGCGCACCACGGTGATCGTGGGCGAGCTGCTGGCCTTCTCGCTCTACCTGTCGATCGCCGTCAGCTACGAGCTGACCTGGCTCTACATCGCCCAGTTCCTCGTCGAGGCGGTCGGGCTGTTCACCAACCCGGCCAAGCAGGCGATGTGGGTGGCGATCGTGCCCCGCGAGCGGCTCGCGGTGGCCAACCAGGTCTCGCTGTTCAGCGTCTACGGCGCCGTGCCGGTGGCGTCGGTGGTGTTCGCGCTGCTGTCGACGGTGAGCCGGGTGTTCGGCGGCGGCGAGGGCAACGAGGCGCAGACGGCGATCGTCGTCGCCCTCCTGTTCAACTCCGTCACGTTCCTGATCAGCGCCACCACGGTGCTGGTGTCGCGGCGGCTCATCCCGGGGACGCCGGCCGACCGCGACGGCGGCCAGCGCAACGTGTTCTCCCTGGTCGTGGAGGGCGTGGCGTTCCTGCGCGGACAACCGCTCATGCGGGCGCTCTACGTCGGCGTCATCGGCGCGTTCGGCGCCGGCGGGCTCACCATCGGCGTCGCCCAGCTGTACGTGGCCACCCTCCAGGCCGGCACCGCCGGCTACGGCGTCGTCTTCGGCGTCGTCTTCACCGGCCTGGCCATCGGCATGCTGGCCGGCCCGCGGGTCCTGCCGACCGTGCCGCGGCGCAGCGTCTTCTCCCACGCCATCGGCCTGGCCGGGCTGGCGCTGCTGGCCATGTCCCTGCTGCGCGACTTCGTCCTGGCCAGCGGCGCGGCCTTCCTCGTCGGGCTGTTCGCCGGCATGAGCTGGATCATCGGCTACACGCTGATCGGCTTCGAGGTCGAGGACCGGCTGCGCGGCCGGGTGTTCTCCTTCGTCGTCTCCTCGGTCCGCATCGTGCTGCTGCTGGCCGTGGCGATCGGCCCCGGCCTCGCCGGCCTGCTGGGCACGCACGACCTGCGCCTGGGCGACCTGGTGCTCACCCTCACCGGCCCGGGGCTGACGCTGCTCATCGGCGGGCTGCTGGCCCTGCTGGTCAGCGCGTACGCGACCCGGCAGGTCGCCCGGAAGGCGTCGCGGACCCGCGTCCGGGACGTCCTGCGACTGCTGTGGGGCCGGTCGGACCTGCTGTCGGCCTCCTCCAGCGGGGTCGGGCTGTTCGTCGTCGTCGAGGGCGCCGACCGGGAGCTGACCCGGCGCTACACCGAGGACCTGGCGGGAGTGCTGCGCGACTCCGGGTGCCCGGTCGAGGTCACCTCCGAGCCCAGCGACACCGAGCTCGGCCGGAAGGTCCGCGGCCTGCTGTACCCCTCCCCCACCGCCGCGGGGACGGACGACGACAGCTCGGCCATGGGCGCGCAGACCGCGGCGCTGCTGGCCGCCGCCGACCGCGCCCAGCACGTCGCGACCGTGATCCGCCCGGCCCTGGAGCGCAACCAGGTGGTGGTCAACACCCACTACGTGGACACCTCGATCGCCTTCCACGGCGCCGGGCAGGGGCTGGATGCCGACCGCATCTTCCGCACCTCGCTGTGGGCCACCCGCGGCCTGCTGCCCGACCTCACCGTGGTGGTCGACTCCCCGGTCACGGCCGCGCCGGCCGACGCCGACGCCCGGGCGGTGCGCCGGGCCTTCCTGGCCCAGGCCGAGGCCGCGCCCGACCGCTACGTCGTCGTCCCCGGCGAGCTGCTCGAGCCGGGGCAGGACGGCAGTCTGGTCTCCCCGGTGGTGCGCCGCCGGGTCACCACGCTGCTCGCGCTGCGCTACCCGAAGACCGCCGACGCCGGCGCGGGCGCCTCCGGTGCCGCCGACCCGCCGGTGGGCGCGACGCCCACCGGTACCGCGTCCCGGAGCGGCCGCTCCGTAGGCTGACGGGGTGAGCGGGGCAGCGACGTGGACGGCGGAGGACACCGAGGACGTCGTCTGCTGCCTGTGCGGCATCCCCGGCACGCTGGTGCACGACCTGGCGCCCTTCGGCGTGGTGCGCTGCCCGCAGTGCGAGCTGGTCTTCATCAGCCCCCGGCTGCGGCCGGAGGCGCTGCAGCGGCTCTACGACGACGTGGGCTACTTCGAGGGCGGCGTCTACGGCGGCGGCTCCGGGGCGGACGACGGCGCGCCCGGCACCGGGGGGCGGCTGTCCCCCGCGATGCTGCTGCAGCGCAGCTGGACGGCCGGCCGGCTGCGGCTGGTCGACCGGGTCCGCGGGAGCGCGCCGGCCGGCGGGCGCCTGCTCGAGGTCGGCGCCGGCTACGGCCTCTTCCTCGCCGCCGCGCGGGACGCGGGCTGGACGACGTCCGGCGTCGAGCTCTCCCGCACCGGCGCCGCGCACGCGCAGTCGCAGCTGGGCCTGGACGTCTTCTGCGGCCAGCTCGAGGACGCGCCGCTGAAGCCGGGGTTCGACGTGGTGTGCGCCTGGGACACCGTCGAGCACGTGCCCGATCCACTCGCGTTCTGGCGGACGGTGCGCTCGCTGGTCGCCGACGACGGCGTCGTCCTCTTCTCCACCCCGTACTACTCGTCGCTGCCGGCCCGCCTGCTGGGCACCCGCTGGTGGACGCTCAAGCCCAGCGAGCACATCTGGCACTTCACCCCGCGCACGCACGCGCTGCTGCTGGCCCGCGCCGGGCTGGCGCTGACCGACGTCGTCCGCAACCCGCTCGCGCCGGCCAACCTCGCGCGGCTGGACTCGCTGGTGGCGGTGGCCCGCCCGATCCCCTACACCTGAGCAGGGACCCCGTCCGCTACGCCGCCTGGTCGTCGTCCCCCTCCAGGGCGGCGGCCCGGAACGTCTGCCGGTAGGCGCGCGGTGAGACCCCGCGGCGGCGGGTGAACTGCTCGCGGAGCCCGGCGGCGGTGCCGAAGCCGACCAGCCGGGCGATCTCCTCCACCGGCGCGTCGGAGTTCTCCAGGAGCTGCTCGGCCGCGGCCAGCCGCTGTCCGAGCAGCCAGGCGTGCGGCGTCGTGCCCGTGGTGGCCTTGAAGCGGCGGGCGAAGCTGCGCGGGCTCATCAGCGCCCGCCGGGCGAGGACGTCGACGCTGATGTCGTCGGCCAGGTGCGCCGAGGCCCACTCCAGCACCGCGCCGAGCAGGTCGTCCTCACACGCGGCGACCGGGGCGTCGATGAACTGCGCCTGCCCGCCGTCCCGGTGCGGCGGGACGACCATCTCGCGGGCCAGTGCGTTCGCGGCGGCCGCGCCCCACTCCCGGCGGACGACGTGCAGCAGGGTGTCCACCCCGGCCGCGGTGCCCGCCCCGGTGATGATCGAGCCGTTGTCGACGTAGAGCACCATCGGGTCGACGTGCACCGCCGGGTGCCGCGCCGCGAGCTCGCCGGCGTACTTCCAGTGGGTGGTGGCCCGCTGGCCGTCGAGCAGGCCGGCCGCGGCCAGCACGAAGGCCCCGGTGCACTGGCTCACGATCAGCGCCCCGTTCGCGTGGGCGGCGCGGAACGCGTCGAGCAGCTGCGGCGTCGGGACGCGGCTGAACAGCTCCCAGGCGGTGATCGTGACGATGTCGGAGACCGCGAGCCGGTCGAGGCCGTGCTCGACGGTGATCGGGATGCCCGTGTCGGTGTGGACCACGCCCGGCTGCTCGGTGACCAGCCCGAAGTCGAAGCGGGGCATCCCCATCTCGCGGCGGTCGTAGCCGAACACCTCGGCGGCCACCCCGAGGCCGAAGCTGCCGACGAGACCGTCGGCGACGACGCAGCTGACGACGAGCGGGCGCGCGGTTCGGGCCATGCCGCCACTATGGCAGAAAACACGCGGTTGCGGTCAGTCCTGCCACTCGTGTGGGCCGCGGCACACGAGCACGCTCATCGCATGTTGCTGATCACCTGCCCCGTGACCCGGACCGACGAGCTCGTCGCCGAGCGGCGCATCCGCTCGGTGACCAACCACCCGACCCACATCGCGCTGCACGTCGAGTGCCCCTGCGGTCAGGTGCACGTGTACCGGACCGGCCGCCGCTGGGACGCCGTCCGCACCCAGCGCGCGAGCGCCGGCGTCGAGCGCGAGCTGGTCGGGGCCTGACGTCCCGAGCTGCGGACCGGCGCGCGCGGACCTAGGATCGAACACATGAGCGAATCCGATCCGCACACCGAGCGCACCACGGAGAAGGACCCGTCCGACTGGGTGACCGGCGACGAGCCCGCCACCGGCGCGCAGCAGAGCTACCTGAACACGCTCGCCCGCGAGGCGGGCGAGGAGGTCCCCGACGACCTCACCAAGGCCGACGCCTCCCGCAAGATCGACGAACTGCAGGAGGAGACCGGCCGGGGATCCTGACCGCCGCCGGCCGCGCAACGCCACCAGCCCTCGGCCCGCCGCAGGGCCCGTCGCGAGCGACGGGGGGCAGGGGGTCTTCTTTCAGGCCTCCAGCTTGTAGCCCAGTCCCCGCACGGTCAGCAGGTACTTCGGGTTGGCGGGGTCGGGCTCGATCTTCGCCCGGAGCCGCTTGACGTGGACGTCGAGCGTCTTGGTGTCGCCGACGTAGTCCGACCCCCACACCCGGTCGATGAGCTGGCCCCGCGTGAGCACCCGGCCGGCGTTGCGCAGCAGCAGCTCGAGGAGGTCGAACTCCTTGAGCGGGAGGGAGACCGGCTCGCCGTCGACCGCGACGACGTGGCGCTCGACGTCCATGCGGACAGGGCCGGCCTCCAGCGCCGAGTCGGCGGGCACCTCGACCTCGCCGCGCCGGCGCAGGACCGCGCGGATCCGGGCGACCAGCTCCCGCGCGGAGTAGGGCTTGGTCACGTAGTCGTCGGCCCCGAGTTCGAGCCCGACGACCTTGTCGACCTCGGAGTCCTTCGCCGTCAGCATGATGATCGGCACGTTGCTGCGGGCCCGCAGCGACCGGCACACCTCGGTGCCCGGGAGGCCGGGGAGCATGAGGTCCAGCAGCACGATGTCGGCACCGCCGCGGTCGAACTCGGCCAGCGCCTCCGGCCCGCTGCCTGCGACGACGGCGTCGTACCCCTCCTTGCGCAGCATGTAGGACAGCGCGTCGGAGAAGGACTCCTCGTCCTCCACCACCAGCACTCGGGTCATGACCGTCCCTTCGTGGCATCGCCGGCGACCGGGTCGCCGGCGGTGTCGTGCTCGGCGACCCTGCCGCCGGGCGGGTGGTACCGGACGACGGTGTCGCCGGTGGGCTGGGGTTCGGGGCCGCCCTCGTCGAGGGCGACCGGAGCGCCACGGGTGGCCAGCGGGATGCGCAAGGTGAACGTGGAGCCGAGGCCCTCCTCGCTCCACACGCTCACCGACCCGCCGTGGTTGCTGGCCACGTGCTTGACGATCGCCAGCCCCAGGCCGGTGCCGCCGGTGCGGGACGCCCGCGACTGGTCGACCCGGTAGAAGCGCTCGAAGATGCGGGACCGGTCCTCGCGCGGGATGCCGATCCCGCTGTCGGTCACCGCGATCTCCGCGAAGCCGGACCGCGCCCGGGCGCCGACCGCGATGCGGGTGCCCTCCGGGCTGTAGGCGACGGCGTTGGCGAGCAGGTTGGTCACCGCGGTCGCCAGCTGCGACTCGACGCCGCGCACGACGAGGCCGGACTGCCCGCCCGAGGCGACGGTGATCCGCTTGGCCGAGGCGGCCAGCCCGGTGCGGTCGACGGCCTCGGCCACGACGCGGTCCACCGCGACGGGCGCGAGCTCGGGCAGCGGCTCCCCGCCCTGCAGCCGGGACAGGTCGATGAGCTCGCGGACCAGCCGGGTCAGCCGGTCGGCCTCGTGGGACATGCGGGAGGCGAAGCGGCGCACGGTCTCCGGGTCGTCGGCGGCGTCCTCCACCGCCTCGGCCAGCAGCTTCAGCGCGCCGACGGGGGTCTTCAGCTCGTGCCCGACGTTGGCGACGAAGTCCCGCCGGACCGCCTCGACCCGGCGGGCCTCGGTGACGTCCTGGAGCACGAGCGCCACCGGCCCCGACGGCGGCCCGGTCTCCAGGCGGATGCCGTGCACCCCGACCTGGCGCGGTCCGCCGCCGACGAGGGCGCCGGGCAGGTCGACGTCCTGGCGTCGCCGTGTGCCCGCCCGCACCGCACGCGCCAGCTCGAGCAGCTCGGGGACCAGCAGCCGGGTGTCGCGGACGATGCCGAGTGCCCGGGCGGCCGGGTTGGCGAGCACCACCACGTCGTCGGCGTCCAGGATGACCATCGCCGGGTCCATGAGGTCGACCAGCCGGCGGGACAGGACGGCCTCGGACAGCGGGAGCGCGGGCGGCGGGGCCGCGCGGTCGAACTCCGGGCGGTGGTAGCGCAGCAGGACCGTGGCGACCAGGACGCCACCGACGACCAGGCCGACCACGAGGGCGACCGTGGGGCTCACGGACCCGATGCTAGGCGGCCGGAACAGGGGGGCATCCCCCATCGGGGTGGCGACCGCCCCCGGTAGGGGGACTGTTCACGTCCCCGTGCCCACCCGTTCACCGAGCGGGCCGGAAACCGTGGAGCCCGACACCTACGCTCGACAGGGACAGCGCCGCGGCTGGAAGCCCGTGGCCCGGCGCCGCTGCCCCGGTCGCGCTCCGACCGGTCGACGAGGAGGACGACGGTGCGCCAGCACTACCACGAGGAACTCGAGGACATCAACAACTGCCTGGTGGAGATGGCGAACACCGTCGGCTCCGCCATGAGCAAGGCCACCACCGCCCTCCTGGACGCCGACATCTCCCTGGCGAACCTGGTCATCGAGGGCGACGCGAGCGTCGACGCCACCCGGGAGAGCATCGAGCAGCGGTGCTTCACCCTGCTGGCCCGCCAGGCGCCGGTGGCCACCGATCTGCGCACGCTGACCGCCGCGATGCGGATCATCGCCGACCTGGAGCGGATGGGCGACCTCGCCGTGCACGTGGCCAAGCTGGCCCGGATGCGGTTCCCCGAGCACGCCGTCCCGCAGGAGCTGCGCCCGATCTTCCTCGAGGCCGGGCACGTGGCCGAGAGCCTGGTCAGCCAGACCGCGACCGTCATCGCCAAACTCGACGTCGACGCGGCCGCGGCCCTGGAGGCCGACGACGACCTGATGGACCAGCTGCACCGGCAGCTGTTCAGCGAGCTGCTGTCCAAGGACTGGCCGCACGGCATGGAGGCGGCCATCGACATCACGCTGCTGGGCCGGTACTACGAGCGCTTCGCCGACCACGCGGTCAGCGTGGCCCGCCGGGTGGTCTTCCTGGTCACCGGCGAGCGGGAGATGCACGCCGCCGCACAGTGAACGACGGCGACGAGGGCCCGGACGCAGCCGCGTCCGGGCCCTCGCGCTACTTCTTGCCCTGGTTCTTGACGGCCTCGATGGCGGCGGCCGCGGCCTCGGGGTCGAGGTACTCCCCACCCGGCTTCACCGGCCGCAGGTCCTCGTCGAGGTCGTAGCGCAGCGGCACCCCCGTCGGGATGTTCAGCCCGACGACCTCGTCCTCGCCCATGCCGTCGAGGTGCTTCACCAGCGCCCGCAGGCTGTTGCCGTGCGCGGCGACGAGCACGGTGAGCCCGGCCCGCAGGTCCGGGACGATCGCGTCGTACCAGTAGGGCAACATCCGGACGACGACGTCGGCCAGGCACTCGGTCGCCGGCCGCACCTCGGGCGGCAGCACGAGGTAGCGCGGGTCGCCGTCCTGGGCGTACTCGCTGCCGGGCTCGATGGGCGGCGGCGGCGTGCTGTACGACCGCCGCCAGACCGTGAACTGCTCCTCGCCGTACTCGGCGAGCGTGGCCGCCTTGTCCTTGCCCTGCAGGGCGCCGTAGTGCCGCTCGTTGAGCCGCCAGGAGCGCTTGACCGGGATCCACTGCCGGTCGGCGGCGGCCAGGGCCAGCTCCGCGGTGGCGATGGCCCGCTTGAGCACGGAGGTGTGGCAGACGTCGGGCAGCAGGCCCTGCTCGGCGAGCAGCTGCCCCCCGCGGGCGGCCTCGGTGCGACCCTTCTCCGACAGCGGCACGTCCACCCAGCCGGTGAACAGGTTGGCCTTGTTCCACTCGCTCTCGCCGTGGCGGAGCAGCACGAGCGTTCCGGTCGTCACGACGTCATCCTGCCCGACGGCCGCCCACCCCGCGCCGGCCCCGTCCCGAGGCCGGTCCGGAGCAGGCGAGGAACGAGGAGGGGTCGGTCACCCGGTGAGCAGCGGCCAGAACACCCACAGCTCGAAGGCGGCCGGCGGCGCCAGCCCGGTGAGCAGCCACGGGCTGCGCACCGGGCGGGCCACACCCCATCGGAGGGCGGCGACCGCGGCGACGCTGCAGACCACCGCGACGCTCAGCCAGAACACCACCGCGGCCACGTCGACGACGCCGAGCTGGGCGAAGCCGAGCTCCACGGCGGACAGCAGCAGCGGGTAGGCCAGCGCGGAGGCCGCGACCACGCCGACCAGCGCCCGGACGAACCGCGCCTGGGCGGGATCCTCCTGCATCGGCGCCCACGCTAACCGCCGCCGTCAACCGGCCCCCGCGGCGACGGCGGCGGGGCCTACCCGCCGGCTGCGGACGGCGTCGCGCGGCGGCGCCCCGGCAGCCAGAGCAGGACGACCAGGCCCGCGAGGGCCGTCGCCACGGCCGTGCCCACGGCGGTGGTGTGCATGGCCGCGACGAAGGCGTCCCGGGCCGGGTCGACCAGGCCGACGACCGCGGCGGCCGCCTCGTCGTCCCCTCCCGACCGGGCCCGCGCCACCGCCTCGAGCGTCGCGGGCAGCGAGGAGCGGGCCTCCGCCCGGACGCCGGCCGGCAGCGCGTCGACGGCGTCCCCCAGCCTGCCGGCGTACGCGGCCGCCAGCAGCGAGCCGAGGATGGCGACCCCGAGGGCGCCCCCCACCTGGCGGACCGAGTTGTTCACGGCGGCGCCCGCCCCCGCCTTGGACCGCGGGACCACGGACATGATCGACTCGGTCGCCGGCGCCATCACCGCGCCCATGCCCAGGCCCTGCACGGACAGGATGACGACCATCAGCGCCATGGGTGACCCGCCGTCGAGCAGCTGGAACCCCGCCACCGCCCCGGTGATCAGCAGGAACCCGCTGCCCACGACGGCCTTGGCGCCGAACCGCTCGGCCAGCCGCGAGCTGACCGGCGCCATGACGGCCAGGCCCAGCGCCATGGGGATGAGCGCCGCTCCGCTGGCCATCGGGCCCAGGCCGCGGACGCCCTGCAGGTAGTAGACGAGGTAGAAGGTCGAGCCCATGAGGGCGAAGAAGTTCAGCCCCAGGGCGGCCGCGGCGGCCGAGAAGGCCGGGTTGCGGAAGAGCGTGACGTCCAGGGCCGGGTGCGCCGAGCGCAGCTGCAGCCAGACGAACAGGGCGAGCAGGAGCAGCCCGCCCAGCGCCGGGACCAGCACCCCGGCCGACGTCCACCCCGCGCCGGAGCCGCCGTGGATGATCCCGTACACCAGCGAGGCCAGCGCCACGATGGACAGCAGCACCCCGGGCACGTCCAGCCGCCCGGGCGAGGGGTCCCGGGACTCCGGGACGACGAGCACCGTGCCGACGGCACCCAGGACGGCGACCGGCACGGCCAGGAGCAGGATCGCGCCCCACCAGAACTGCTCGAGGACCGCGCCGCTGGCCAGCGGGCCGCCGGCGACGGCCAGCCCACCGGTGGCGGCCCAGATGCCGATGGCCCGCCCGCGCTCCCGGGCGGGGAACACGTCGGTGATCACGGCCAGGGTGGCCGGCTGCACGGCGGCGCCGCCCACGCCCATGACCGCGCGCCACACGATCAGCTCCAGCGGACTCCCGGCGAAGGCGCCGAAGAGCGACGCGACGGCGTAGATCGCCAGCCCGATGAGCAGCACCCGCCGCCGGCCGATCCGGTCGCCGAGCACGCCCCAGGAGAACAGCAGACCGGCGAAGACGAGGATGTAGGCGTCGATGGCCCACTGCAGCTCGGCCTGCGTGGCGCCCATCTCCCGGTGCAGCGTGGGGAGGGCGACGTTGAGCGTCGTGTTGCCCATGATCACCACGAGGATGCAGACGACGAGCGTGGCCAGGACCCACCAGCGGCGGGGGTGCCCGGGCCGCTCCTCGGCGGCCGCGGCCGGCGTGCGGTCGGTCGAGGTCACTCCCCGCCGTCCGGCGCGTCCCCGGGCCGCCCCCGGCGCGCGGGGTCGGCGAAGGCGGCGAACGCCTCGAGGTTGCGCAGCGACTCGCCCCGCTTGACCCGCCAGGCCCACTCGCGGCGGATCGAGGTGCCGAAGCCGATCTCCAGCATGGTGTTGAAGTGGTCGTCGGCGTAGGTGAGGACGGCGCCGAGGATGCGGTCGAGCTCCTCGGGGGTGACGGCGGCGTGCGGCAGCCGGCCGGTCAGGTAGATGTCACCGACGCTGTCGATCGAGTAGGAGACGCCGTACGTGCGGGCGTTGTGCTGCAGCAGGAAGGTCCACAGCTGCTCGCGGTTCTCGTCGGGCTGGCGGCAGACGAACGCCTCGACCCGCAGCGCGTGCTCGCCGACGATCAGCCCGCAGACCGTCTTGAGCTTCTTGGTGCCCGGCAGGTCGACCAGCCAGCGGCCCGGGGCGGGGTGCTCGTGCACCAGCTCGGCCTCGCGCAGGGTCTGCTCGATGACCGCGTCGAGCTCGGCGACGCGGCTCACCGCCCCGCCCGTCGGCTCACCGCGCCACCTGCGCGCTCGGCAGCGGCCGCACCGCCCCGAGGGCGCGGGCCGGGCGCAGCACGGCGCCGGCGGACGCGCGGCGGGCCGCGACCGCCATCTCCCGCGCGGCGGAGGCGTAGGCGGTCACCAGGGAGTCGACCGTGCGGTCCCAACTGAACAGGCCGGCGTGCCGCCGGGCACCGGCCGACAGCAGCGGCCGGCGGGCCAGGACGGCGCGGATGGCGGCGGCGTAGTCGGCCGGGTCGCGGCCGGGCACCAGCACGCCGGAGACCCCGTCGCGGACCGCGGTGCGCAGGCCGCCCACCGCGGCGGCGACGACCGGGGTGCCGCAGGCCTGGGCCTCGAGCGCCACCAGGCCGAAGGACTCGTTGTGGCTGGGGACGACGGCGACGTCGGCGGCCCGGTAGTGCTCGGCCAGCCGCTGCGAGTGCTGCGGCGGCAGGAAACGGACCAGGTCGGGGATGCCGAGCTCGGCGGCCAGCTGCTCCAGCTGCCGCGGCGCCTCCAGGCCCGAGCCGCTGGGCGCGCCGATGACGTGCACCTGGAGGCGGTCGCGCAACGCGGGGTCGTCGGCCAGCATCCGGGCCGCGGCCCGCAGCAGCAGGTCGGGGGCCTTCAGCGGTTGGATCCGCCCGACGAACAGCAGGACGACGGCGTCCTCGTCGATGCCGAGCGCGCGGCGGGCCGCCGTCCGGTCGCCGGGGGTGAACCGGTCCAGGTCGACGCCCGGCGGGATCACGAGCGTGCGGCACGGGTCGGCCCCGTAGTGGTCGACCAGCTGCAGCGCCTCGTCCTCGGTGTTGGCGACCAGCCGGTCGGCCTCGGCCACGACCTGCTCCTCGCCGATCACCCGGCCCTGGGGCTCGGGGCGGTCACCGGCGGCCAGCGCGGCGTTCTTCACCTTGGCGAGGGTGTGCGCGGTGTGGATGAGCGGCACGCTCCAGCGGTCCCGGGCCAGCCAGCCGACCTGGCCCGACAGCCAGTAGTGCGAGTGGACGACGTCGTAGTGGCCCGGCTCGTGCTGTGCCTCCTCCCGCAGGACGGCGGCGGTGAACGCGCACAGCTGCCCGGGCAGGTCCTCCTTGCCCAGCCCCTCGAACGGGCCGGCGCTCACGTGCCGGACCGTGACGCCGGGGCTCATCTCCACCACCGGCGGCAGGTCGCTCGAGGTGGCCCGGGTGAAGACGTCGACCTCGATGCCGCGGGCGGCCAGGCGGCGGGACACCTCGACGACGTAGACGTTCATGCCCCCGGCGTCACCGGCGCCGGGCTGGTCCAGCGGGCTGGTGTGCACCGACAGCGTCGCCACCCGCCGGGGCACGGCCGACCAGGGACGTCGGCGAGCGGCCACGTCGGACCTCCCGCCTCGGCTCCGGGCGCCCGAGTGCACCCGCTCGACTCTCCATCCTGCAACAGCGCGAGGATGGTCCCCATGTCAGTCCCCTCACAGTCTCCCTCCGGGCCTGCCGGTCCGCCCGGTGCGGGCCGCACCGCCGTCGTCACCGGCGCCTCCAGCGGCATCGGGGCGGCGACCGCGCGGCGACTGGCGGCTGAGGGCTTCGACGTCGTCCTGGGCGCGCGACGGATGGACCGGCTGACCGAGCTGGCGGCCACGATCGGCGGCCGGGCGCTGCCGCTGGACCTCACCGACCCGTCGTCGGTCGAGGCGTTCGCCGGTGCGCTGGACCGCGTGGACGTGCTGGTCAACAACGCCGGCGGCGCCTTCGACGCCCGACCGGTGGCCGACGCCGACCTCGACTCGTGGGAGCGGACCTACGAGGTCAACGTGCTCGGCACCGTGCGCCTGACCAAGGCGCTGCTGCCGAAGCTGGTGGCCTCCGGCGCCGGCGACCTGCTGTTCGTGGGCTCGACCGCGGGGCTGGTCTCCTACGAGGGCGGGGCGTCCTACACGGCGGCCAAGCACGCGGTGCACACGCTGGCCGGGACGCTGCGGCTGGAGCTCTACGACCAGCCGGTGCGGGTCGTGGAGATCGCGCCGGGGATGGTCCGCACCGACGAGTTCTCGCTCAACCGGCTGGGCTCGGCGGACGCGGCCGACGCCGTGTACCGCGGGGTGCGCGAGCCGCTGGTCGCCGAGGACGTCGCCGACTGCATCGCCTGGGCGCTCACCCGCCCGCACCACGTGAACGTCGACCTGCTCGTCGTCCGCCCCCGCGCCCAGGCCGCCCAGCACAAGGTCCACCGGGAGTAGGGGGACCCCTCACCTCCCCGCCGAGATCGGCGATCTCGCACGGCTGCGGTGCCTCATCCGTGCGAGATCGCCGATCTCGCACGGGTGGCGGAGCTACGGGCGGACGGCGGTGGGCTCGCGCTCCAGCACCACGCCGAAGCGCTCGCGCACGGTCGCGACCACCCGGTCGGCGAAGGCCAGCAGCTCGGCGGCGGTCGCGCCGTCGGCCGTGGTCAGGGCCAGGCTGTGCCGGGACGACGTCCCGACCCGGCCCTCGCGGAAGCCGCGGCCGAAGCCGGCGTGCTGGACCAGCCAGGCGGCGCTGAGCTTGACCGCCCCGTCGCCGGCCGGCCAGCTCGGGCAGCCCTCGACGGCCCCGGTGGCCGGGACGATCGGGTTGGTGAAGAACGACCCGGCACTGCGGCTGTCGGGGTCGGCCGGGTCCCAGACCATGCCCTTCCCCCGGCGCAGCTGCAGCACCGCGGCGCGGACGTCGGCCAGCGGGGCCGGCGTCCCCAGCTCGACGCCGAGCGTGCGGGCCAGCTCCGCGTAGCCGACCGGCCGGGACAGCTCCCCCGGCGTCAGCCGGAACCCGACCTCGAGGACGACGAAGCGCCCGGGCTCGCGCTTGAGCCGGCTGTCGCGGTAGGCGAAGCCGCACTCGGCCGGGGTCAGCGTGCGCTCGGCCTTCTCCGCCCGGTCGTACACGCGGACGTCGGTGACGACCTGGGCGACCTCCTGGCCGTAGGCGCCGACGTTCTGCACCGGCGTCGCGCCGGTCGACCCCGGGATGCCCGACATGGCCTCCATGCCGGCCAGCCCCTGCTCCACGGTGTAGGCCACCAGGTCGTCCCACGGCTCGCCGGCCTGCACGACCAGCTGCCCGCCGTCGCGCCGCACCCCGCGGCTGCGGACGGCGACCACGTCGCCGGGCCAGCCCTCGTCGGGGGCCACGATGTTCGAGCCGCCGCCGAGCAGCAGCAGCGGACGGCCGGCCTCGTCGGCCTCCCGGACGGCGGCCACCAGCTCCCCGGCGTCGGTGACCTCGACCAGCCGGTCCGCGGGACCGCCCACCGCCAGCGTCGTCAGCTCCGCGAGGCGGGCGTTCCGTCGGACGTGCACGGCCCCACGCTAACCGCGACTAGGCTCGGCGTCGGTGAGCGAGGCAGGAGGCAGCGACCACAAACGCCGCGCGTCCCTCGCCCCGAGGAAGGCCGGCCCGCGGCTGGCGGCGGGCCGCGCGCGGGCCCTGGGGCTGCCGACCCGCGGCACCACGAACGCCAACCGGCTGCGCCGCGCCGACCGCTGGCTGCTGGCCACCCAGGTGCCGCGGCTGCGCGACGCCGCCCGGCCGCTGGTCGTGGACCTGGGCTACGGCGCCTCGGCGGTCACCACGCTGGAGCTGGCCGACCGGCTGGGGCCGGAGGTGCCCGGGCTCGAGGTGGTGGGGCTGGAGATCGACCCGGCCCGGGTCGCCGCGGTCGCCGCCGACCGGGACCCGCCGCGGGTCGACTTCCGGGTGGGCGGCTTCGAGCTGGCCGGGCTGCGGCCGGTGCTGGTGCGGGCGTTCAACGTGCTGCGCCAGTACGACGAGGCGTCGGCGGCCCGGGCCTGGGAGACGATGTGCGCCGCGCTGGGCCCGGGCGGGCTGCTCGTCGAGGGCACCTGCGACGAGTGGGGACGCCGCGCGGCCTGGGTGGCCCTCGACGCCGACGGCCCGCTCACGCTCACGCTGTCGGCGCGGGTCGCGGACCTGGACCGGCCCTCGGACCTCGCCGAGCGGCTGCCGAAGGCGCTGATCCACCACAACGTCCCCGGCCGGCCGGTGCACGGCTTCCTGCGCGCCTTCGACGCCGCCTGGGCCGCGGCCGCCGGGCTGTCCACGTTCGGGCCGCGGCAGCGGTGGACCGCGGCCGTCTCGGCCCTCGCCGACGACGGGTGGCCGTTCGTCGGCTCCTCGCGCCGCTGGCGGCTCGGCGAGCTGACGGTGCGCTGGTCGGCGGTGGCGCCCGGCTGACCCCGGACGTGCGCCGGGGGCGTCCCCGGCGGGAACGCCCCCGGCTGGTCAGGGGCGTTCCCGCGGGAACGCCCCCGGCGGGTCAGCCCCTCACGCCGCGGCGTGCTCCGCGCCGCCGCCGGCCGCGGTGGCGAAGGTCCCGCGCGGGCCGGCGGGCTCCGGCAGTGCCGGGAACTCACCCGGCACCGGCCGGCCGGGAACGCCGTTCACCGACTCGGTGGAGGCGGCGAACGTCAGCATCGCGAAGGCGATGAGGTCGCTGTTCACGTCGAGCGCGTGCTCGTTGACGTTGCCGTAGGTGTCGCAGTCGGCGTGGTAGCAGGGGTCGAACGCCTCCCCCGCCGTCCCGCCCCAGATGGCCGCCTGCGCCTCGGTCTTGACGACCTCGGCCCCGGTGAACAGACCGCTGGACGGGATGTCGTTGAGGATGAACGCCTCGTAGTCGCTGCGCCCGGAGAACTCGGTGTCGTCGTAGGGCTCCCCGATGAGCGTGTAGTAGCGCTCGTAGACGTCCTCGACGGCGGCCGATCCGGCGGGCACCGGCACCGGCGCCTGGAACGTCGACTGGTCGGCGTCGTAGACCATCTGCACGTGGTTGGGCGACCCGACCATGTCGTAGTTCGTGTAGAGGGCGATGCGGTCCCGCTCCTCCGGGGACAGGCTCGCGACGTAGGCGGCCGACCCGAGCAGCCCGAGCTCCTCGGCGGCCCACCAGCCGAAGCGCAGGGTGTTCTCGTGCTCGGTGTTGGCCATCATCAACGCCGTCTCGAGCAGCGCGGCCGACCCGGAGCCGTTGTCGTTGATGCCCGGCCCGTCGGTGACGCTGTCGAGGTGGGCGCCGGCCATGACCACGTTGTCCCGGTTCCTGCCCGGCAGCTCGGCGATGACGCTCTGGTCGGTCCGGCGCTCCGAGGGCAGCACCTCGACGAACGCGGTGGCCCCGGCCTGCGCCAGCGCCTCCCCCTGGGCGAAGCTCGCGCCCACCACGGGGATGGTCAGCTCCGACGGCTGGGTGGACTCCAGGTCCAGGAAGGCCGCGGTGGCGACGAGGAGGGCCTCGCGGTCCGGGGCGTCCCCCTGGTTGAACACCACGACCGCCTCGGCGCCCGCGTCCTGGGCGTTGCGCGCCTTGAGGCCGAAGGTGCAGGTGCCGCGCTGGACCAGGGCGATGTCGGCGCCGCCGCTCCAGTCGGTGCCGGCGAAGTCCGTGGCCTCGCAGCCGCTGGTCGAGGCCCGCGGTGGCGCGAGGCTGACGTCGACCGGGACCACCGTGCCCTGCACGGTCCCCGAGCCGCTGCCGGTGAAGACGCCGGTCTCATACTCCCCGGCCACGGGGGTGAGCTGGCGGAGGACGGCGGGGAAGTTGTAGTCGAACTCGACCGGGGAGAACGAGACCTCGTACCCAGCCTCCTCCAGCCGCTCGGCGACGTACTCGACGCTCGCCGCGTAGCCGGGGGTGCCGGCCGCCCGGCTGCCGGGGTAGTCGGACTTCTGCTCCTGGTCGGCGATCTCCTGGAAGCGCTCCTGGTGCGCCCGGACGCCCTCGAGCGTCACGCAGTCGAGCAGCTGCTGGTACGTGGCGTTGTCCCGCTCCTCGCACGGCCGTCCCGAGTCGGCGACGGCGGCCTGGGCGGGCAGTGCGAGCGCGACGAGCAGGCCGCCCGTGCCCACGGCGACCGCTCGCGACGCCGTCCTCCTCCGTGTCCCCCCACCGGTCATGCGCGTCCTCCTCGGTTCCGGTCCGGCGGACGTCGGTGGCCGCCGGGAACGTCCTGGCCCCGCAGACACTGGCCCTGCCGCCCCGGGCTCGCCCAGTGCCGCCGCCCGGTCCGCTCGCCGGAGACGGACCGCAGCCCGGGAGCCGTTCCCCGGGTCGCCGTGCTGACCTGCCGTGACGTACCGGTCACCCTCGCGACGCCCCGAGCAGCGCGGTGTGATCCTGCGGAGTCGACCGCTCACGGAGGGGCGCCGGCAGGGCGACGGCGGGAGGTACGCGCGCGACGGGCACGATGACCGGCGTGCCCCGCTCCTCCCGATCCGAGCCGGTCGTCCCGCCGGGCCCGACGCCGGTGGACGGCGGCACGGCGGAGCTGCTCGGCGACGCCGACCGGGACGGCTCCTGGGTGCTCCTGGTCGAGGGGACGCCGCAGTCGCACGTCGACCTCGACGACCCCGCCCACCTGGAGTTCGAGTACGTGCGCCGGATGGGTCACGTGCTGGACCTGGCCGCCGAGGAGGGCCGGGCGCTGGACGTCGTCCACCTGGGCGGCGGGGCGCTCACCCTGCCGCGCTACGTGGCGGTGACCCGCCCCGGCTCCCGTCAGCGGGTCGTGGAGGTCGACGAGCGGCTGACGGCGCTGGTCCGGGCGCACCTGCCGCTGCCGCGCGGCGCCCGGGTCCGCGTGCGGGCCGCCGACGCCCGCGCCGGCCTGGCGGCGCTGCCCCCGCGGAGTGCGGACGTCGTCCTCAGCGACGTCTTCGCCGGAGCGCGGACCCCCGCCCACCTGACCAGCGTCGAGTACGCGCAGGAGGCGGCCCGGGTGCTGCGTCCCGGCGGGACGTACGCCGCCAACGTCGCCGACGGCCCGCCGCTGCGCTTCGCCCGCGCCCAGGTGGCCACCCTGCGCGCCGTCTTCACGCACGTCTGCCTGCTCGCCGAGCCCGGGACGCTCAAGGGACGGCGCTTCGGCAACCTGGTCGCGGTCGCCTCCGACGCCGAGCTGCCGATCGCCGGCCTGGTGCGCCGGTGTGCCGCCGACCCGATGCCCGGCCGGGTGGTCGAGGGCGCCGAGCTCGACCGGTTCGCCGGCCGGGCGCAGCCGGTCCACGACGTCGACGCCGTCGCGTCACCCGAGCCGCCGGAGGGGGTGTTCAGCCGCTGAGGCGCCGCCGTCCGGACCGTGCGCCGCGGCGCCGTCCGACCGTAGGGTCGGGGACATGACCTCGCCTGTCCGTCCCCCGCTCCGCCGCGACACCCAGCACAAGGTGGTCGCCGGGGTCTGCTCGGGGATCGCCCGTCGCTACGGCCTGTCGACCAGCGGCCTGCGCCTGGCGTTCGTGCTGTCCTGCATCCTGCCCGGGCCGCAGTTCGTGGCCTACCTGGTGCTGTGGGTCGTCATGCCCGCGGACCGCGGCTACTGACGACCGGTCACCAGCTGGTGCCACCCCGGCGCAGGCCCCGCACCGCGGGGCGGACGTCGACGAGGTAGACGACGGCGGCGATGATCGCCGGCAGCCCGAGGAAGCTCATCGGGCCCTGCCAGAAGACGACGAGGGTCGCCAGGGCGGTGATCGCCGCCCACGCCGGCTTGGTGAGCTTGCCGGCCGCCACGAAGCCGGTGGCGGGCCGGATCAGCGCGTCCACGAGGGCGTACGCGGTCAGCGCCAGGGCCCCGTAGTACAGGGCCAGGTAGATGACACCCTCGAAGGACTGCATGTCGGCAGAGTACCCGCGAGAGCACGGGAACCGGCCGCGCGCAACCCCATCGGGTCCCCGGACAGCACAGGGGCCCTCCGGGGGCGGGGGGCCGGCCGGCGCGGCGCGCCGGGGGGGGGGGGGGTCGTTGGCGC
>NZ_JAQISV010000038.1:0-29688 GCF_048569675.1 Geodermatophilus sp. CPCC 206100 | reverse complement strand
GGCCAGCCCCCCCGGGGCCCCCGCGACCACCCCGGGGCCCGGCGCGGCGGCGCGCCCCCTGGCCCTGTGCGGTGCGGTGCTGGGTGTCAGCTGTCGCTCTTGGCCGGCACGGCGGTCGGGTCGGCCGGCTTGGCGGTGCGGGCGCGGGTCACCCGGGCCGAGGCCTTGGCCGGGCTGCTCTTGCGCGCGGCCGAGCTCTTCTTGGCCGGCTTGGCCGGGGCGACCTCCGCCTCGGCCTCGCCGAGGGCGGCCTTGGCCGACTCGGCGGCCTGCGCGGTCTTCTCCTCGGCGGCGTCGAGGACCTTGGCGGTCTTCGCGGCGGTCTTCTGCGCGACGGAGGTGACCTCGTTGGAAGCCTCCGCCACGGTCTCGGCGGTCTCCTCGAGGACGTCCTCGAGACGGTCCTCGACGGCGTCCACGGCGCGCTCGGCGCGGAAGACGACCTTGCGGAAGGCCGGCTGACGACGCAGCTCCTCGACGACCTCGCCACCGCGGACCGCGAGGGTCTCGATGGTGGCGACCGTCTGGGTGCGGGCGGTGCTGACCAGACCGGTCAGGGTGCTCACGACCGCGTCGGGGCGGACGACGGAGACGACCTGCTGGGCGGAGGTGCGGGCCGTGCGGACGGCCTCACCGGCGCGGGTGCGGGCCTCCTTGGCGGCCAGGTCGGCCTGGACCTGGGCCTCGCCCGGCAGGGCCTCGGCCTTGGAGCGCAGCGACCCGACGACGGCGCGGGCGCGCTCGACGGCCAGGTCACCGGCGCCGACGGCGGCCAGCAGGACGGTCTTGTTCTGGACGACGACGGTGCCGCCGACCTTCTTCAGGGTCTCGGTGGTGCTCATGCCGACTCCTTCGAGGTGCTGGGGGTGGAGGTGGGGGCTTCGATGGTCCGACCCGCCGCGTGCTCCCGGACGTAGGTCTCGTAGAGCTCGAGCAGCACGGCCTTGTGCCGCTCGGACAGCGCCTGGTCGGCCCGGATGGCCGCCACGGTGTCCGGGTTGCCTGCGCGGCGGTCGAGGATGCCGGCCTGCTCGTAGAGCGTCTCGGCCGAGATCTTCAGGCCCTTCGCGATGGCGGCGAGGATCTCCGCCGACGGCTTGCGCAGGCCCCGTTCCACCTGGGACAGGTACGGGTTGCTGACCCCGGCGCTGCGGGCGAGCTCACGCAGGGAGACCCGGGCGGCGCTGCGCTGCTCCCGGATGAAGTCACCCACCTGGGAGCTGGTGGCCGTCACCTTCGAGCGCTCCGCGGCGACGGTCTCCGCGACGCTGCCCGCGAGCTGGTCCACCTTCTCGCGGACGGTGGTCACCTGCTCGCGGACGAACTCGCCGGGCTTCTGCACGCCTCCGACGCTAACCGCGGGTGCTAGCAGCTGCAAGCGCTGCAGCTAGCACCGGGCGGTGAGGTCCCTCACAGTCGTCCGGTTCGGCTCAACCCGCGAGCACCGCGGCCGGGCGGACCTCCCCCACCACGTCGTTCCCGCCGGTCACGGGCACGAGCGTCCACGGCGCCAGCTGCTCCGCCGGGACGCCGAGCCGCAGCAGGCCGGCGCACAGCGCGGGGGTGCGGCCGCGGTCGCCGCCGTCGTCCAGCTTGAGGGCGACCGCTCCGCGGCCGGGCAGCGCGGCCACGTGCACGCCGTCGGCTCCGCCCTTGACGAGCAACCCGTCGACCGCGCGCATGAGGTCGGTGTCCTCCCGGCCGGTGCCGGCGACGAACCAGGGGGCGGCGCGCATGGCGTCGGCCACCGAGCGGTCGCGGCTGCCGGGGGCCGCCTCGACCAGCGAGACCAGCCCCCGGGCCAGCCCGGTGAGCGGCAGCCCGTGCTGCGGAGCGCCGCAGCCGTCGACGACGACCGCCGCGACCGGCGTCCCGGCGGCCTCGCCGAGCCGTGCCTCGATGGCCTGCTGCAGCGGGTGCTCGCGCTCCAGGTAGCCCGCGGTCGGCCAGCCCGCCGCGACGCAGGTGGCCAGCATCGCGGCGTGCTTGCCGGAGCAGTTCATCGCCAGCCGCTCGGGCGCGCGACCGGCGGCCAGCCAGGCGGCCCGGGTCGGCTCGTGCGACGGCAGCGCCGGCGGGCAGCCGAGGTCGTCGGGCCCCAGCCCGGCGGCGGCCAGCACGGCGGCGGCCAGCTCGCGGTGGCCGTCCTCCCCGGAGTGCGAGCCGGCGCCGATGGCCAGCTCCTCACCGGAGCGCGGCGTCCACCCGGCGGCCAGCAGCGCGGTGGCCTGCACCGGCTTGTTCGACGACCTGGGCAGCACCGGCCGGTCGACGTCGCCCGCGGCGAAGCGCACCTCGCCGTCGGGGCCGACGACGACCAGCGCACCGCGGTGCACCGACTCGAGGAACCCCGAGCGCCACACCTCCACCAGCACCGGGTTCTCCGGCCACTCGGAGGACCCCGTCCCCCTCACCCCTCGCGAGCTCGGGGCGAGCGTCTGGACGGGGCCAGCGGGGTCCAGAGGGCGCGGGCCGTCCCCGTTCAGTGCCGGCCCTCGTCGGCCAGGAGTGCGGCGACGTCGGCCTCGCCGTTCTGGTACCGGCGGCCGAGCTCGGCGGCCAGCCCGTCCATGACCCGCTGCACCCCGCGGCGGCGCTCCGACAGCGAGCTCTCCGCGGCGGCCAGGGCGCGGGCGGCCTGCTCGAGGTCGGGCTCGGCCAGCGCGGTCACCGAGGACAGGTCGACCCCGGGCGTGAGGGCGTTGACCCAGGACTCGTAGTCCTCCGGCGCGGCCGGCTGCACGGTCTGGTGCCGGCCCAGCCCGTGCGCCGGGCCGCGGCCCTTCTCGGCGAGGATCTCCGGCAGCAGGTCGACCAGGGAGCGGCCGTCGTGCTCGGCGCGCCGCTGCAGCTCCCGGCGGACGATGTCCAGCCGGCCCTGCAGCAGCCGGCGCGTGTAGGAGAGGTTGACCTCCTCCTGCTCGGCCTGGCGGCGCAGCCGGCGGACGTCGGCCATCGGCCGCTGCACCGCGGCCTCGAGGAAGCCGGGGTCGAGCAGCGCGTCGACGGCGGCCCCTCCGGCGGGGATCGGTTCGGGGGTCACGAGGAGGCCTCCACGGTCGTGCGGGTGTGGGCGGGCAGGTCGATGCCCAGGAACGCGCGGGCGTCCCCGGTACTCATCGGCGGGCGCTGGGCGATCCGGGCGACTCCGGCCGCGCGGGCCACCAGCTGGGCGTTGTCGCGCACCGGCTCGCCGGGTGCGTAGGTCAGCGTGTCCTCCATGCCGACCCGCAGGTGCCCGCCGGCCGACAGCGCGGCGAGCATCACCGGCAGCGAGGTCCGCCCGACGCCGGTGGCGGCGAAGGACGCCCCCGGCGGCAGGTGTGGCAGGCAGGCGGCCAGCGCCTGGGTGGTGCCGGGCATCCCGCCGGGCACGCCCATCACCAGGTCGACGTGCACGTGCCCGCCGTGCGGGGGGCCGTGCCGGTCCAGCAGCCGGGCGAGCGTGGCCAGATGGCCGAGGTCGAAGACCTCGTACTCCGGGACGATGCCGCGCTGCTGCATCTGGGTGTGCAGCTCCACGATGAGGTCCCAGGGGTTGCTGAAGACGTCGTGGCCGAAGTTCACCGTCCCCAGCGTGAGCGAGGCGGCGTCCGGCTCGGCGTCGAGGACGGCCAGCCGCGCGTCGAACGGATCGGTGACGGCGCCGCCGGTGGACAGCTGCACCACCAGGTCGGTGGCCTCGCGCACGGCGGCGACCACCTCGCGGACCCGCGCCGGCTCCAGCGTCGGCCTCGTCCCGGCGTCCCGGACGTGCAGGTGCACGACGGCGGCGCCCAGCGCCTGGCAGTCGCGGGCCGTGGCGACGACCTCCTCGACGGTCACCGGCAGCGCCGGGACGTCGGCCTTGGCCGACTCCGCGCCCGTGGGCGCGACCGTGATGAGCGTCGTTGTCGAACTCACCACGCCGTCCAGGCTCGGTTCCGCACCCGCTCCGGTCCTCGCTCGCTCTGCACCAAGTCGCCTCCGCGGTCGCTCCGCGCCTCGCTCGCTGGCGCTCGCTCGATGCTCACTCCCTGTCGGCTCCCGCGCTCGCTGCGATGCTCACGCGCGCGTCACCTTCACCGGGGGATCGTCGCAGACCGGACCGCGCGCACCCGCTCGCGGGCGGCGGCCACGGTGGGGTCGACCGCCGCCGGGACGTCGTCCGGGTCGACCGCGGCCCGCGCGCCGCCGACGGTGAGCTCCGTGCCGGGCTGCACCGACTGCTTGAGCAGGGCCAGCGCCACCGTGCCGAGCTCGTGGTGCCGGACGACGGAGCCGGCCCGGCCCACCTCGCGCGCCCCGGCCAGCACCGGGGTGCCGGGCGCCGGCAGCTCCTCGCTGAGCCCGTCGAGGTGCAGCAGCACCAGCCGGCGGGGCGGCCGGCCGAGGTTGTGCACGCGGGCGACGGTCTCCTGGCCGCGGTAGCACCCCTTGTCCAGGTGGACGGCGCTGGTCAGCCAGCCGGTCTCGTTCGGGATCGTGCGGTGGTCGGTGTCCACGCCCAGGCGCGGGCGGCGGGCCTCCACCCGCAGCGCCTCGTACGCGTCCCGCCCGGCGGGCCGGGCACCGGCGGCCAGCAGCGCGTCGGCGCGGTCGGCGAGCTCGGCGCGGGGCACCAGCAGGTCGACGACGGGCGCGCCGTCCCCGATCGGCGGCATGCGGCGCACCCAGCCGCCGCCGTCCAGCCCGAGCACCGCGTACGGCTCGGCGGGGACCGGCAGGCCGGCGGCGGCCAGCACGGCGTCCGCCTGGGGCCCGACCAGCGACAGCAGCGCCCACTGGCCGGTGACCAGCGCCGGCTCGACGCGCAGCATGAACCGCATCCGGTCGAGGAAGGTGTGCAGCGCCGCCCCGGTGCCCGGCTCGACGTCGGCCCAGGTGGTGCCGGCGAGGTCGGCCAGCACGAGGTGGTGCTCCACGTGCCCGTTCGGCGAGAGGACCAGCGCCTCGGCGCCGACGCCGTCGGCCAGCCGGTCCAGGTGCTGGCTGGTGAGGCTGTGCAGCCAGGTCAGCCGGTCGCCGCCGGGGACGGCGAGCACGTCGCGGTCGCTGCGGTCGACGAGCGCGGCGCCCTCGGCCAGCTCCCGCTGCTCGCGCAGCGGGCTGCCGAAGTGCGCCGGGACCGTCCCGCCCTCCACCGGCACGGCGCCGGGCTGGGCGAGCAGGGGGCTCGGGGTGGTCATGACTTCTCCTGTCCGGCTCGTTCGCGGCACGCTCGGCAGGTGCCGGACAGCGCGACGTGCCCCACGTCCAGCTGAAAACCCAGATCGGCGGCCAGACGTTCCGCCGCCCCGTCGAGCAGCGCGGGATCGGCCGAGGAGATCTCCCCGCAGGCCTGGCAGACCACGTGCAGGTGCGGGCGCTCGGCGGCGTGGTAGACCGGCGCGCCCTTGCCCAGGTGCGTGTGCCACACCAGGCCGAGCCGCTCCAGCAGCTCGAGGTTGCGGTACACGGTCGAGGTGTCGGGCGCGGCGCCGTCGGGCCCGGCCTCCTCGCGCAGCCGCGCCCCGATGGCCTCGGGGGTGGCGTGCTCGAGCGCGGCCACCGCGGCCAGCACCCGCTGGCGCTGGCTGGTCAGCCGCAGCCCGCGGGCGCGCAGGCGCTCGGCCAGCTCCGGAGGCGAGGCGTCGGACACGCCGTCGAGCCTAGGCGTGCGCGAGGCCGCGCAGATCGCGGATCAGGTCGGCGTAGTCCGCCGTCGGCACGCCGTCCACCGAGGCGCCGGGCCGGCCGGTGACGCCGTCGATGCCGCCGGCCGCGGTGGCGGCGGCGAGGACCGCGGCGTCCACGGCCGGGTCCAGCAGCGCCCGCAGCGCGCTCCCGTGCCCGGGGGCGAGCACGGCCAGCGCCGCGACCAGCGCGTAGCAGCCCCAGTTCGACGTGCCGGCCGTGACCAGCGCCCCCACCGGCACCCGGCAGGCGATCTGCGCTCCGGCGGCGACGCAGGCGGCGACCACCTCGGCCGGCACGTTGCCCATGCCGATCTCGTTGCCGCCGTCGCCGACCGCGCCGGTGACCAGGCCGGGCAGCGCGAAGGCGGCGTGCAGCGGCGCGGTGGACGCCGTGATGTCCACCGCCCGCATGGTCAGCACCCGGCCCTCGGCGTTGGGGCCCAACCGCTCGACGGCGACCAGGTGCGACAGCCCCAGCCCCGCGACCCGGGCCGCGACCGCCGGCTCGTCCGCGCCGACGGGCACGACGGTCAGCCGGCCGGCGCCCAGGACGCCGAGGCAGGCCCCGGTGACCTCGGCGCACGGGTCGTCGGTGAGGACCACCGGCTCCGCGCCGAGCGCGGCCAGCGCGGCGGCGAGGACGGCGGTCCCGACCGGGCCGTCGGTCTCGGCGGCCGGCGTGGGCGCCCAGGCGATGTGCACGCCGGTCACCAGGCCGACGCGGGTCCGCGCCGAGCCGGCCGCGGCGAGGTCGCCGGCCAGGCGGGCGAGCTGCCCGGCCACGGCGGCACCGAGGCCGCCGACGTCGCGGGCGCCGGGCCGCAGCACCGCCCGCTCGATCGCGCGCAGGCGCCCGGCGCTCACCCGACCGGGCGGCGGGCCTCCGCGAGCACCCGCTGCAGCGCGGCCCGGTGCTCCGGCGGGACGGCGGAGTCGCCGCGCGGCTCGAGGAAGCCCTCGACCGTGGCGCCGGTGACCGCGGCGGAGGAGGCCGCCTCCTCGCCCAGAGCCCGGACGACCGGGAACCCGCCCCAGGCGGAGCTGCGCGCCAGGTGGGCCATCGCCGCGGCGCTCTCCGCGCGCTCGCCCACGCAGTCGAAGGGCTTCTCCGTCGCCCAGAGCACCCGGAAGCCGTCGGTGAGGGCGAGGTCCTCCAGCGGGTTCCCGCCGAACATCGCCACCGCCTCGTCCGGGGTGAGGAAGACGGCGAAGCACAGGAAGGTGAACAGGCACTTGTCGCAGTGCAGGCACCACCGCTGCGTCGCCGCGCCGCCCTCCCCGAAGCCCATGTGCTTCTGGGTGTACGCGCGGTTGCAGCTGAGGATCTCCCCGCGCAGGTCGGGCAGCGCGGCCACCGCGGCGACCGTGGCCAGCTCCGACAGCTGCCGGGTGAGGCTGAAGTAGGTCACGCCGACCTCGGCGGCGGCCGCGGCGAACAGCCGCTCGAACTCGTAGGACTTCGAGTACTGGTGGTTCACCCGCGCGCCGTCGACCTCCAGCGTCTCCTCGTCGGCCGAGCGCTCGTTGGCGAACACGACGGGGTCGAACCCGCCCAGGACGGCGACCAGGGTGGAGATCGCCGAGTTGATCGCGGTGACCGGCACGTGCCCGTTGAGGCCGCCGGCCGCCGTCCGCTCCGCCAGCAGGGGGTCCAGCCGCCGGCGGACGCCGATCAGCGGCACCCCCGCCGCGCGGGTGACGTCCCGCTGCGCCCCGGTCGGGTTGATCGCCAGCGCGGTCGCGGGCGAGACGACGACCAGCGCGAGGGCCGAGTCCTTGCCCCCGCCGACCGGCAGCAGCGGGCCCCCTCCCCCGGCTCCGGCCGGAACGGGGTCGGCCGCGCGGAGGTCCACGTCGAACTCCACGGCGTGCGGCACCGGGAGCCGGTTGACCGCGGCGAACTCGCCCAGGCCGTGCGTGTAGGCGGCCTCGGCGACGGCGAGCTGGGCCTTGGTCAGCGGGCGGGTGACCCGCACCCGGCCCGGCGCGCGCAGCTTGTAGTAGCTGGTGCCCATCACGAGGTGCACGAGGTCGAGCGCGGCGTCCAGCCGGGCGAGGTCGCCGCCGGCGAGCCCCTCCGTGTCGAGGACCAGCCGCTCGGTGAACTCGTCCTCGCCCAGCCGGTAGGTGAAGGCCGCCTCGCCGGTGGTCAGGTCGAGGGTCCGCTCGGCGACGATGAAGTCAGACACTGCCCTCTGGTCCGACTCCGCGCTCCGGTCCGCTCCTCGCTCGTTCCTCGCTGCGATGCTCCCGGAGCTGTCGTCAGACACGCTCGGCTCCGGCCTCGAGGAGGATCTGCTCATAGGTCCGTGCCAACTCCTCGTAGTTGCGGTAGCGGTTGTAGCTGGGGGCGCCCGGGGACAGCAGCACGACACCGCCGCGCGGCGTCGTCCGCACCGCCTCGGCGACGGCCTCCGGGAGCCCGGCGGTCTCGGTCACCGGCGGCTCGGCCCCGCGCTCGGCGGCGGCCGACCGCACGTCGGCGGCCAGCCGGGCACCGGTGTCGGGCACGGTCAGGACCCGCACCGCGCCGTCCCGGGCGACGACGGCACGGGCCAGGTCGGTGTAGTCCAGGCCGCGGTCCTGCCCGCCGGCGATGAGGGTCACCGGTCGCGCGGCGAAGGCGGCCAGGGCGGCCAGCACCGACACCGGCGTGGTGCTCAGCGTGTCGTCGACGAAGGTCACGCCGTTGCGCGTCGCCACCGGCGCCAGCCGGTGCGGCAGCGCCCGGAAGCCGGCGACGGCGGCCCGGACCGCGTCCGCCGTCGCCGTCAGGTCCACGCCCATGCGCACGGCGGCGGCCAGCGCCACGTGCACGTTGGCGACGTTGTGCAGGCCAGGCAGGTGCTCGGGCCGGAACCCGGCCGCCTGCGCGGCGGGGACGACGTCGCCCGGGTCGACCATCAGCGCGGGGTCGAGGTAGCGCCCGGCGACCTCGCGGACCGGGGCGGCGGCGACCACCGACCCCGGCGCGCACCCGACGAAGACGTGCAGCTTGTCGCGGTAGTACGCCTCGACGGTGCGGTGCCAGTCGAGGTGCTCGGGCGCCAGCGAGGTCACCGCGCCGCAGCCGGCGAAGTCGTCGACCGCCGCCGCCTGGTAGCTGGATATCTCCACGACCAGCGACGTCCCCTCCCCGACCGCGGCGTCGAGCAGGACGTCGAGCAGCGGCGTCCCGATGTTCCCGGCGTGCACGGCGGGCCGGCCGGCCGCGGTGAGCACGGCCGCGGCCAGCGCGCTGGTGGTGCTCTTGCCCTTCGTGCCCGTCACGCAGAGCGTCGGGACGTCGCGGGCGCCGAACTCCGCCAGGGCGATGCCGGTCCCGGAGGCGAGGGTGGTGCGGGCGGCGAGGTCCTGCGCGTCCTCGCGGTAGGGGCTGATGCCCGGCGAGCGGAGGACGACGTCGCAGCGGGCCAGCGCGGCGACGTCCGTGCCCGACTCGGCACCGGGCGGGAGGTCCTGCGGCGACGGGGGGACGGCGTCGACGACCACGATGCCCGCGGCGCCGGCGGCCACGGCGGCCCGGACGGCGGCCCGCCCCTCCCGGCCGTGCCCCCAGACCCCGACCCGGCGCCCGGCGAGGTCGGCGAGCCTCACGGGCGGCTCCGGGAGGGCAGCGCCGTGCGGGGACTCACGGCGCCCACTGTACGGAGCACGGCGGAGGGCGGCGGGCGCCCACGGGAGCCCGCCGCTAGGCTGGACGTCAGGTGCGCCGGGAAGTCTGGTCGGCAACGTCCTCGCCGACCCCATCCCCTGGAGCCGCCCCGTGACCCCACCCGCCCGTCTGCTCGGCCGAGGGTCCTGGGCCGAGGCCCGCCGGATCGCGGCGGTGCTCCGCCAGGAGACCGTCGGGGGCGCGCTGCTGCTGGCCGCCGCGGCCGTCGCGCTGGTCTGGGCCAACTCGCCGTGGTCGGCGGCCTACGAGACGCTGCGCGACACCCGGGTCGGCCCGGCCGCCCTGCACCTGGACCTCACCCTCGGCACCTGGGCGGCCGACGGGCTCCTGGCGGTGTTCTTCTTCGTCGCCGGCCTGGAGCTCAAGCGGGAGTTCGTCGCCGGCGACCTGCGCGACCCGCGCCGGGCGGCCCTGCCGGTGGCCGCGGCCGTGGGCGGCATGGCGGTGCCGGCGCTGTTCTTCGTGCTGGTCAACCTCGGCCGGGACGACGGCGTGCTGCGCGGCTGGGCGATCCCGTCGGCCACCGACATCGCGTTCGCGCTCGCCGTCCTGGCGGTCATCAGCACCCACCTGCCCAGCGCGCTGCGGACGTTCCTGCTCACCCTCGCGGTGGTCGACGACCTGCTGGCCATCGTGGTGATCGCGATCTTCTACACCGACGGCTTCTCGGTCGTCCCGCTGCTGCTGGCCCTCGTCCCGCTGGGCCTGTTCGGAGTGTGCGTGCAGAAGCGGATCCGCTCGTGGTGGCTGCTGCTACCGCTGGCCGCGGTCACCTGGGTGCTGGTGCACGAGTCCGGGGTGCACGCCACGGTGGCCGGCGTCCTGCTCGCGTTCACCGTGCCCGTGGTGCGCAGCGCGGCCGCCGGGGGCCCGGACGCCGGCCCGGGACTGGCCGAGCACCTCGAGCACCGGCTGCGGCCGCTGTCGGCCGGGATCGCGGTCCCCGTGTTCGCCTTCTTCTCGGCCGGCGTGGCGGTGGGTGGCCTGTCCGGGCTGGGCGCCTCGGTCACCGACAGCGTCGCCGTGGGCATCGCCGTCGGCCTGGTGGCGGGCAAGGCGATCGGCATCACCGCCTCGACCTGGCTGGTCGCGCGGTTCACCCGCGCCGAGCTCGACGAGTCGCTGGGCTGGCCCGACGTCGTGGGCGTGGCGCTGCTCGGGGGCGTCGGCTTCACCGTCTCGCTGCTCATCACCGAACTGGCCTTCGGGCTGGGCTCGGCGACCTACGACCACGCCAAGGTCGGCATCCTCACCGGCACGCTGGCTGCGGCTCTGCTGGCCACCGTCGTCCTCCGGTCGCGGAACGCGCGCTACCGGCGGGTGTACGAGGAGGAGCAGGTCGACCTCGACGCCGACGGCATCCCCGACGTCTACCAACGGCGTTCCCCTGAGAGCTGACAATCGACGTTGCCGACCCCTCCGGCGCGACGTACCGTCGAGGCACACGAGAGAGGAGGTGGTCCGTAACTTTGCTTGAGTACAGGACTCGTGAGGTGGCTGTCCGCTAGCCGCCGTCCAGATGGGCCGCCCGTTCAGACGACAGTCTGAGCGACGGCAGATCGCCCGTCCGTCGAACGGCGGCGAGCGAGAACCGGACAGTCACCCGACCCCCGGGCCGCCGACACTTGTCCAGTCGGCCCGCGTGCAGCTCCCCTGCCCAGCAGGGTCCAGCGCCGCGGAGCAGCCCGGGGGTTGTCCGTTCTCCGGGGGAGGTCAGGTGGCGTTGACCGGCCGCCTGGTCGAGACCGACCTCTCCGCCGGCGCCTGGGTCGCCACCGCCCTGCGCCCTGCCGAGGAGCACGTCGTCGGCTCTCTCGTCCCGCCCGTGTTCCCCGCCTACGCGCGGGTGTTCCACCCCGCGGCCCGCTACGCCGGCCTCGAGGACGTCGACGTGAGCTGGACCGAGGTCGCCGCCGGCAACCGCACCGTCGCCCACCCGGCCATGGAGTGGGGGTCGATCACCGGCGCCCTGGAGTACTTCGAGGAGGCCGACCAGTCCCCCCTGTGGGACGGCGCCCCCGCGCGCGGCCACCTGCCCGAGGGGGTCGCCGCCCGGCTGGCCGCGGTCCTCGCCCGGCACACGGCCACCCCGGGCGACTGCTGGTTCGGCGTCTGGGCGGGCTCCCCGGCCATCACCGCCGACGGGCCCACCCTCGCCCTGCCCGGCCGGGAGCACTGGCTGGTCCGCGGGCCCGTCGACCTGGCGTCGGCGAACCTGGCGCCGGAGCCGCACGAGCAGAGCGCGAACCTGTGGTGGCCGGCGGACCGGGCCTGGTACGTGGCGACCGACATCGACCTGGTCACCACCTACGTCGGCGGCAGCGTCGCCTGCATCGAGGACCTGCTGGACGCACCCGGCCTCGAGGTGGCCCGGGTGGAGCCGGGGCAGCGGACCACCTGGGACGCCGACACGGTCAACCCGCCGCCCTTCGACGCCGACTGAAGAAGGACCCCTCGCACGCTCGCGGCGGGCCCCTGCAGGGGCCAGGAGCCGAGACGGGGCCGGGCGGCGGCCCTCAGAGGACGGCGAGCTCGGCGGCGAGGTCGTCGAGACCGAGCGAGCCCTGCGAGAGGGCGGCCATGTGCCACGCCTTGAGGTCGAAGCCCTCCCCGCGGGCCCGCCGAGCAGCCTCCCGGCCCTGCAGCCACGCGCGTTCGCCCAGCTTGTAGCTGATCGCCTGCCCCGGCATGCCGAGATAGCGGATCAGCTCGCTGTCGAGGAAGTCCGCCGAGGCGCCGCTGTGCTCCCCGAAGAACGCGCGGCCCAGCTCCGGCGTCCAGGGCCGGCCGCGGTGCTCGGCCAGCACGCCGTCGGCGTCGTCGGGCACCGGGAGCTCTAGGTGCATGCCGATGTCGACGACCACCCGCATGGCGCGCAGCTGCTGGGCGTCGAGGAAGCCGAGCCGGGTGCCGGGCTCGGTGAGGAAGCCGAGCTCGTCCATCAGCCGCTCGGCGTAGAGAGCCCAGCCCTCCACGTTCGCGCTCACCGACCCGAGCGAGGCCTGGTACGTCGAGAGCTGGGGCGCGACGTGCGCCCACTGGGCCAGCTGCAGGTGGTGGCCCGGGACGCCCTCGTGGTACCAGATCGAGGTCAGGTCCCACAGCGGGAACCGGTCGCGGCCGAGGGTGGGCAGCCAGGTCCGGCCGGGGCGGGAGAAGTCCTGCGCGGGCCGCGTGTAGTACGGGGCGGCGGCGCTCCCCGGCGGGGCGATCATCGCCTCGACCCGGCGGACCGGCTCGGCCAGGTCGAAGTGCGTGCCGTCGAGGGCCTCGATCGCCTCGTCCATCATCGCCTGGAGCCGCTGCCGGATCGCCTCGACGCCGTCGACGGCCGGTCCGTGCTCGTCGAGCCAGCGCATGGCGGCCATCGGTGTTCCGCCGGGCACCACCCGCTCGGCCTCGGCCCGCTGCTCGGCGAGGATCCGCCGGTGCTCGGCCCAGCCCCACGCGTAGGTCTCCTCCAGGCCGTCGCCGGCGCCGAGGTCCGAGCCGGTCCAGCGGCGGACGTGCAGCGCGTAGCGGTCCCGGCCGACGGCGTCGGGGGTCCCCTCGGCCTGTGCGGCGTAGGTGTCGCGGAGGAAGTCGCGGATCCCGGCGACCGCCTCGTCGGCGGCGCCTGCCGCGGCCGTCAGCTCGGCCCGCAGCGAGTCCGGGCCACCGGCGGCGAACCCGCCGAAGAACGGCCCGGACAGCCACTCCCCGAGCTGGTCGACGACCGTCGCCACCTGGCGGGGGGCGACGAACAGGCCGCGGCGGGCGCCCTCCTCCAGCGACGCCCGGAAGCCGCGGTACGCCTCCGGCACGCGGGCCATCCGCCGGGCGATGACCGCCCAGTCGTCGTCGGTAGCCGAGGGCATCAGCAGGAAGACCTGGCGGATCGAGTGCACCGGGCTGAACAGGTTGGACAGCGCGCGCAGCCCCTCGCCGGCCTCGTGCATCGCCAGCTCGGCGCCCAGCCGCTCGCGCAGCAGCCGCGCGCAGCGCCGCTCGACCGGGTCGTCCTCCTGAGCCGGTTCCGCGGCCAGCACCCGGTCCAGCTCGGCGAGGGTGTCGCGGGCCAGCCGCGCCTCGGCCTCCAGCCCCGCGGGACCCGGGTCGGGCAGCCGGTCGTCGCCGGGGCGGGTGCCCAGCGACGTGGCGACGATCGGGTCGAGGTCGCAGACGGCGTCGACGTAGCGGTCGGCGACCTGGCGGGGGGTCCGCGGAGCGGCAGCGTCGGTCATCGGATCCGTTCCAGGCGGGCGGACATGGTCGGCCGCAGCGGCTCGTCGGCGGCCGCCCGGTCGATGGCGTACATGAGGGCACCCTCGACGAGGCCGTAGAGGCGGACGGCGCGGGTGACCTCGGGGGCGTCCGGGGTGCGGGCCACGACGTCGCTGGTGAGCTCCCAGCTGGTCGTCGTCCGGGCCCGCCCGACGTACAGCTCGACCAGGCCGTCGGGGCTGGTGACCAGCAGCTCGACGTCGTCCCGGCCGCGGGGGCGCCAGAAGCCGGACTCGCGCACGCCGGGCCCCGCCAGCTGCCCGTCGTCGCTGAGCCGCCAGGTGCGGGACTCGTAGGCGAGGAACCCGCGGCCGTCGTGGCTGAACCGGATCCACTGGCCGAACCGGTGGTCCCCCTCGGCGCCGGCGGCCTGGCCCTCGCCGTGCCACTCGCCGAGCAGCGGCAGGACGGCCAGCAGCTCCTCGGAGACCTCGGGCCCCGAGCGGACGTCGACGGTGTCGGGAACCGGCAGCTCGGTGCCGTCCGCGGT
Source organism: Geodermatophilus sp. CPCC 206100 (assembly GCF_048569675.1). Taxonomy (NCBI): domain Bacteria; kingdom Bacillati; phylum Actinomycetota; class Actinomycetes; order Geodermatophilales; family Geodermatophilaceae; genus Geodermatophilus; species Geodermatophilus sp. CPCC 206100. The sequence continues at coordinate 15,602 of NZ_JAQISV010000038.1, read as the reverse complement.
CACCGCCGCCCCTCCCGCGGGCGGCGGGCGAGCCGGAGGGCGCCGTAGCCGCTGCCCGCGGCAGCCAGCGACGCCAGGGCGACGAGGACCCAGGCAGAGACCATGTGCCCACCGTAGGGCCGCGGAGGAAGGCGCCGGCACGGCCCCGCCCAGGGCGGCCCGGTCCACGGCTCCGTCAGGCCGGAGCCGGCACGGCTCCCGCCGTCGCGGCCAGGACCTGCGCCCACGGCGTGGGGATCAGGCCGAAGGTGGCCGTGGTGGCCGAGGCGTCGACCACGTACTCCTGGTCGAACTGGTGACGGACGTCGACCACCTCCCGCATCATCGGCGACACCACGCCGATCCCGCGCAGCACCGCCCACGGGATGCCGCTGACCGGCACCGGCGGCACGTGCATCGCGGCGGCGAGGTCGCCGATCGCCTGGCGCTGCGACCGCGGGGCGGAACTGGGCACGTGCCACGCGCGGCCCGGCGCGCGCTCGTCGGTCGCCAGGGTCACCAGGGTCTCGGCGACGTCGGGCAGGTACGCCCAGCTGCGCGGGGCGTCGGGGTCGCCGACCACCCAGGCCCGCCGGCCGCGGCGCAGGGCGGGCAGCTGGCGGACCAGGTGCGAGTGGGCGGCCGGCACCTGCGGGCCCACGAAGTCCGCGGCCCGGGCCTCGGTCACCCGCACCCGGCCGGCCTCGTGCGCGGCCAGCGCCTCCCGCCACATCGCCGTCCGCACCCGGCCCTTGAGGTCCGTGGCGGCCAGCGGGCTCTCGGGCGTCATGGGACCGGTCGGGCGGCCGTACCCGTAGAGGTTGGACATCGTGACCAGCACGGCACCGGTGCGCTCGGCCGCCGACAGCAGGGCGGCGGCCACCGGCGGCCAGTCGGTCGCCCACCGGTGGTAGGCGGGGTTGACCGCGTTGTAGAGAGCCGCCGCCCCACTCGCCGCGGCCGCCACCGCGGCGGCGTCGGCCGCGTCGACGGCGCGGTGCTCGACGGTCGCGGTCGAGGTCCCCCCGCTGCGCGACAGCACCCGCACCCGGTGTCCCCGCGCGGCGAGCAGTTCCGCCGTCGTCGTCCCGACCGGGCCCTTGCCCACGATCACGTGCAGTGCCATGCCGTCCTCCTCGCGTCTCCGAGAGCGGTGCTCTCGATTGCGGACGACGCTCGCACCATGCGGCCAGCGTGTCAAGAGCGGTGATCTCGCTTGCGTGCACCGATCTCGAAGCGGAAGGATGACGGGCATGCCGCCCACCGCCCGGGAGCGCGTCCGCGCCGAGCTCACTGCCGAGATCGCCGACGCGGCGCGCCGCCAGCTGGCCGAGGTGGGCGCCGCGGCCCTGTCCCTCCGCGCCGTCGCCCGGGAGCTCGGCATGGCCTCCTCGGCGCTCTACCGCTACTTCCCGAGCCGCGACGACCTGCTGACCCGGCTGATCATCGACGGCTACGACGCCCTCGGCGCCGCGGCGGAGGGCGCCGACGACCCGGACGCGGCGCCCCGCGAGCGGTGGCTGGCCGTCTGCCGCGCCGTCCGGGCGTGGGCGCGCGCCCACCCGCACGAGTACGCCCTGCTCTACGGCACGCCCGTCCCGGGCTACGCCGCGCCGCGCGACACCGTGCCCGCCGCGGCGCGGGTCGGCGTCGTGCTCGGCCGGGTGCTGGGGGACGCCGCTCGCGCGGGTGCGCTACCGGCCGCGGCCGGCGTCGCCCGCGACCCGTCGCTGCTCAGCGACGGCACGGTCGAGGTCCTCGGCGGCGAGCACCCCGCCCTGGACGACGCCGTCCGGCTGCGGGCCCTGCTGGCCTGGAGCTCGGTCTACGGAACGATCAGCTTCGAGCTGTTCGGGCACCTCGTCGGCTCGGTCGAGGACGGCGACCGCTACTTCGACGCGGCGATGGCCGAACTGGCCGGCCTGGTCGGCCTCTGACGTGCCCTTCACCCCCAGCCACGCGGCGGCGGTGCTGCCGTTCCTCCGCACACCGCTGCCCGCCTCGGCGCTGGTCATCGGCAGCATGGCGCCCGACCTGCCCTTATACCTGCCGGTCGCGGTGCCGTGGCCGACCCACACCGCGCTCGCGGTGGTCACCGTCGACGTGGTGCTGGGCGGGCTGGCCTGGGTCGCGTGGCACGGGCTGCTCGCGCCGCCCGCCGTCGCGTGCGCCCCTCCCGCGGTGCGTTCGCGGCTGACCGACCTCCGGCCGGGCCTGCGGTCGCGGGCCGCGACGACCTCGGCCGTGCTCTGGACGCTGCTCGCGCTGGTCCTCGGCGCGGCGACGCACGTGCTGTGGGACGAGTTCACCCACCCGCGCCGCTGGGGACCCACGCACCTGCCCGTGCTGGCCGAGCAGTGGGGGCTGTTGCCGGGCCACCGCTGGCTGCAGTACCTCAGCGGACTGGTCGGCGGGCTGCTGCTGCTCGGCTGGCTGGCCCGGTGGTGGCACCCTGACCGCACCGAGCCCGGGGGCGGCGGCCTACGCCGGCGCCACCTGGGGTGGTGGCACCGCACTGGCCGTCGCCGTCGTGCTGGCGGCCGGCTGGCACGTCCGCGGCCGGGCGAGCCGGCCGCGACCGACCGCCTGAGCGTCAGCCCCCGGGGCAGCGGGTGTCGCCGCCGCTGTGCTCCTGGCACGCCGGCCGGCCGCCGTCGGTCTGCACCGGGACGTCCCCGCTGCGCCACCACCCCGACGGCAGGGCGGCCGCCCCCAGCGCCAGCGCGCCGAGCAGCGCCACGGCGAACGCCCACGCCGCCGCCCGCCGCGACCGCCAGGTGAGCACCAGGCCGAGCAGGGGGACGCCGATGACGAGCAGCAGGGCGACGAGGGTCAGCGTCTGCGCCTCCGCCCGCTCGGCCGCGGTCGGGGTCTCCCCGAAGAACGGCGCGGCGGTGATCGCCGCACCGAACAGCAGCAGTGGGGGGACGAGCAGCCACGCCAGCCAGAGCAGCACCAGCAGGGCCGTCGGCGCCCGCCACGGACGGCCGGCCGCGAGCCGCGCCCACGTGTGCTGCCCGCCGTCCACTGCGCCACTGTGCCCGATCCACGCCCCGCCCGGCCGGAGCTCCACGCGCGGCCCGGGCCGGCCAGGACGGCGTCCGCGCGCGGCGCCGCGGAGCGATGGGGCAGGCTGGGACGTCAGGCCGGCGGGCGGGTCGCAGGGAGGGCAGCGTCATCGAGGAGCACCGGATCGATCCGGACACCGGAGGGGTGCGTGGCCTCCAGGCGATGGAGAGCCGGCTCTCCCGCACGGTCGCGCGCTACGAGCGGGTGCTGGCCAACGTCGCCGACGGCATCTACGGGCTCGACGCCGAGGGCAGGGTCGAGTTCGTCAACCCGGCCGCCGTCCGGATGACCGGCCACCCCGCCGCGGATCAGCTGGGGCTGGACCAGCACGAGCTGCTGCACGCCGTCCGGCTCGACGGGTCGCCGTACCCGAAGGAGGAGTGCCCCGTCTGGCGGGCCCTCCGCACCGGTCGGACGGTCGCGTCCGACGGCGAGGTGTTCTGGCGCCGCGACGGTGTCCCGGTGCCCGTCGAGCTGATCGCGGTGCCCACGGTCGAGGGCGGGCGGGTGACCGGCGTCGTCGTCTCCTTCCGCGACCTCACCGACCGCCTGGCCGCGCAGCGGCAGGCCGCCGAGCTGCGCCACCTGGCCGAGCAGGCTGCCGCACAGCGCGCCCTCTCCGACCGGCTGCAGCAGGCGCTCCTGACGCCGCCGCCGGAGCCGGACCACCTCCACATCGTGGTGCGGTACCGGCCGGCGTCCCACGAGGCCCAGGTCGGCGGGGACTGGTACGACGCGTTCCTGCAGCCCGACGGCGCGACCATGCTCGTCATCGGGGACGTCGTCGGCCACGACAGCACCGCCGCCGCCGCGATGGGCCAGCTGCGCGGGCTGCTGCGGGCGCTCGCCTACGACAACGCCGAGCCGCCGGCGGCCACGCTGACCCGCGCCGAACACGTGGCACGCGGACTGGCGGTCAGCAACCTCGCGACCGCGGTGCTGGCCCGGATCGAGCGCCGTCCGGACGTGCCGGTCGCCGGGCACCGGGTGCTGCGGTGGAGCAACGCCGGCCACCTGCCGCCAGTGGTGCTCGCCCCCGACGGCACCACCACGCTCCTCGAGACCCGGCCGGACCTCATGCTGGGCGTGGACCCGGAGGCGCCGCGCACAGACCACACCGCCGAACTGCACGACGGGGACACGCTGCTCCTGGTGACCGACGGCCTGGTGGAGCGCCGGGACGCCGACCTCGACCAGGGCCTGGCCACCCTGCGGGAGGCGCTGCGGGACCTGGGGAGGGTCCGGCTGGACGAGCTGTGCGACACGCTGCTCGCCCGGATGCTCCCCGCCGACGGCGCGGACGACGTCGCGCTCGTCGCCGTCCGGGCCTATCCCGAGGACCGGCCGCGGCCACCGGAGGCGGGGCCCAACCGCCTGCCGCCCGGAGTCTCCTGAGAACGCGGCAGCGCCCCTCTCGCACGAGCGAGAGGGGCGCTGCCGTGTGGGGGTCCGCGCTCAGCCGATCGCGACCGTGGTCTCGTTCAGGCCCACGTCGGCGGTGAGCACGCGCTCGCCCTTGCCGACCGGCGCGAGCGAGCGGAGCTTCCACTCCCCCGGCGCGGCGAAGAACCGGAACTCACCCTCGGGGCTGGTGACCACCTCGGCGGTGAACTCGTCGGTCGCGTCGAGCAGCCGGACGTAGGCGCCCGCGACGGGGGCGCCGTCGTACCAGACCGAGCCCTGGATGACCGTCTGGGTGCTCAGGTCGATGCCGGCGAGGGTGCCGCCCTGCTTCGGGGCTCCGCACATGTCAGCTCACTTCTCGATCGGGACGCCGACGAGCGAGCCGTACTCGACCCAGCTGCCGTCGTAGTTCTTGACGTCGGGCTTGCCGAGCAGCTCGCGCAGCACGAACCAGGTGTGGCTGGAGCGCTCGCCGATCCGGCAGTAGGCGATGGTCGCCTTGCTGTCGTCGTAGCCCTGCTCGTCGTAGAGCTTGGCCAGCTCGTCGTCGCTCTTGAAGGTGCCGTCCTCGTTGGCCGCCTTGCTCCACGGGATGTTCTTGGCCGTGGGCACGTGCCCGCCCTTCTGCGCCTGCTCCTGCGGCAGGTGCGCCGGCGCGAGGATCTTGCCGGAGAACTCGTCGGGCGAGCGGACGTCGATGAGGTTCTTCGAGCCGATCGAGGCGACGACCTCGTCGCGGAACGCGCGGATCGACAGGTCGGGGTCCTGGGCCTGGTATTGCGTGGCCGGGCGCTCGACCGGGTCCTTCGACAGGGGGCGGCCGTCGAGCTCCCACTTCTTGCGGCCGCCGTCCATCAGCTTGACCGACTCGTGGCCGTAGAGCTTGAAGTACCAGTACGCGTAGGCGGCGAACCAGTTGTTGTTGCCGCCGTAGAGGATCACCGTGTCGTCGTTGCTGATCCCGCGCGAGGACAGCAGGGCCTCGAACGCGGTCTTGTCGACGAAGTCGCGGCGCAGCGGGTCCTGGAGGTCCTTCTTCCAGTCCAGCTTGACGGCGCCCTCGAGGTGGCCGCCGTCGTAGGCACTGGTGTCCTCGTCGACCTCGACGAAGACGAGACCGGGCTGACCGAGGTTGTCCTGGGCCCAGTCGACGGAGACGAGCACGTCGTTACGGCTCATGGGGGGTGTTCCTCCCTGTGGTGGGTGTGCGGTTCGGTGCGGGCGGGGATCCGCCGCGCGGTCAGGCAGGGGGTGGCGGCGGGCCGGGGCGAGGCCGGTGGGCGTCGGCGCAGGCCGGCGCCGAGGCGGCTCGTGCGGCGGGGCTCCCGGACGAGGGGCAGGGCACGTCCGGGCGACGCGGGACAGCCCTCAGGAGGCCGGACACAGGCAGCTGCCGACGCGGCACAGATCGACCGTGCGCCGCGAGGTCAGCAGGATGCCCACGGGCCGAGGGTAACGGATCACACACCACAGCCGTCCCGGGTGTCCCGGCCGGCGGTGCGGTGGGCATCGACCAGCGCGGCGAGCTCCCCGGCCCGCGGCGCCCGGTCCAGCCGGCCGAGCAGGCGGCCGCCGGCCCCCAGGAACAGCAGCGCCGGGGTGGCCCGCACGTCGAGGGCGCGCACCGCCGCGAGGTGGCTCTCGGCGTCGACGTCGACCGCGACGAGGCCCGGCCGGGTCGCGGCCAGCTGCCGCAACCGCACCCGCGTGGCCCGGCACGGACCGCAGAACGCCGTCGAGAACTGCACGACGGTCAGCTCGGCGTCCTGCGGGTGCACGCCGAGCTCCGCGAGGAGGTCGGGCGGGACGTCGGTCACCCTCCCGGCAACCGGCCGGGCGCGGAGCCGATTCCCCCGGATCAGCCGCGCAGCACCGTGTCGGTGGCCTCGACGGCGACGGCGACTCCGTCGTCCCCGGGCGTGACGCCGGTGAGCTGCAGGCCGAAGGGCAGCGGCGGAACGGGGTAGCGCAGGTCGAGGAGGTCCGCGGCCCGGTCCAGCACGAAGCCGGGCACGTCGACGCCCGCGCCGGCGGCCTCTGCGACGTCGAGGACCAGGTCGCCGCCCTCCAGGCGCACGGTGCCGACGGCGGTGAGCGGCACGGTCACCCCGGCCACCTCCACCGTCCGCTCGACCCGCAGCCGGTCGCCCTCCCGCCGCAGCGTGGTCCCGGGGCCCAGCTGCTCGGCCAGCAGCGGATAGGCCAGCGTCGCCGTTCCGTCGATGCGGTCCACCGGGACCTCCTGCACCGATCCGGAGAGGACGTCGGACAGCGGGACGGCGACGCCGCGCAGCGTGACGTCCGCGCGGGTGCCGTCGGGCCGGCCGAGATCGGCGGCGCTCAGGGAGATCCGCACGTCGTCGTACCGGCCGCCGATGGCCTGGGTCAGGAAGGGGAACCCCCGGATGTCGACGTCCGGCTCCCCGGCCAGCCCGCCGCGGTCGGCGACCACCGCGGCGACCCGGTCCTCGGCGATCCCGACCCCGATCCGGTCGGCGAGCACCCCGAGCCCCAGCAGGAGCAGGAGGACGACCACCAGCGCGCGCACCCGGCGGCCCTCAGAGCGCGTTCTGCAGGACGAGGGAGAAGGCCACCGGAGCGCAGGCGGCCAGCGGCAGCACCGCCTGCACCAGCGGCACGGCCCACGCGCTGCCCGGCCCCTCGGCGACGACGTGGTCGGCGGCCAGCGCGACCAGGGCGGCGACCGCGCCGAGCACCAGCCCGAACAGGAGCACCGCCAGCACGTCGAACAGCTCGCCCGAGCCGTGCCGCACCAGCGCGACGGCGGCTCCGGCCAGGACTGACAGCACCAGGCCGGGCACGCCCCGCGACAGGCCCGGGGCGACCGGCGGGCGCGGCAGCACGAGGTCGACGAGGTGGCCCACGAGCAGCGTCGTCCCCACGACCAGCAGCGCCGTGGTCGCGGCCGGCGACCCGTCCCCGGTGGGCTCCAGGCGCAGCAGGACCGCCAGGGCGCAGACCGCGCACAGCAGCAGGAGGACGCCGGCCAGCGACCCCACGACGTCCCGCCGCGGCGCCCGCCGCAGCATCTGGTGCAGGACCGCGGCGAGGAAGCCCAGCCCTGGCACCGCGAGCAGCGACCCCACCTCGGGCCGCTCGGGGACGACCAGCAGGACGTCGGCGCCGGCGGCGGCGGCCAGCCCGAGGACGGGCGCCCCGGTCCGCCCCAGGATCCCGGTGGCCGGGACCCAGGCGGCGACCAGCGCCACCTGCAGGACGGCGACCGCGGCCAGCCGCCCGGTCTCCCCGAGCTGGGCGGGGAGCAGCACCAGCAGCGCGACGGCGACGGCGACCGCGCCGGCCGCGGACAGGTGGGCGCTGCGCGCCGGCGTCTCGACCTGGGTCGGAGCGGCGGTCACCCGGGGATCGTCTCAGACGCCCAGGGTCCGATCCGCGCGACGAGCGGCCCGGCCGCCCCGCTGTCGGCGTGTCCCGGCCCGCGCACCCGCGCCCCGCCCGCCGGGCGTCCCGTTCCGCGCCGCGGGTCGGAGCGCGGCGGCACGTCGGTTATCCTGCTGTCTCTCTCTCGACAGCGCCGTCGTGGGCCCTCGGACGAACCCCGTCCCCGCCTCCCCTGAGGAGACGACATGCGACTCGTGCTCATGACCTCGGCGCGTCAGGCCACCACGGAGGTGCTGCCGGCCCTCGGGCTGCTCGGGCACCAGGTGCGCGTCGTCGCACCCGAGCTGTCGAGCCTGCTCGACGGCGACTCCGGTGACGTCGTCCTCGTCGACGCCCGCCACGACCTCATCCAGGCCCGCACGCTGTGCAGCCTGCTGTCCTCCACCGGGGTCGCCTCGGCGCTGGTGGCGGTGCTCGCCGAGGGCGGCCTGGTGGCGCTGTCGGCCGACTGGGGGGTCGACGACGTCCTGCTCGACACCGCCGGCCCGGCCGAGGTCGACGCCCGGCTGAAGTGGGCCACCGCGCGGCGGCTGGCCGCCAGCACGCCGGCCGACGGCGCGGACGGCGGCGTCACCCAGGCCGGCGAGCTCGTCATCGACGAGCACAGCTACTCGGCCAAGCTCCGCGGCCGTCCGCTCGACCTCACCTACAAGGAGTTCGAGCTGCTCAAGTACCTGGCCCAGCACCCGGGCCGGGTGTTCTCCCGCGCGCAGCTGCTGCAGGAGATCTGGGGCTACGACTACTTCGGCGGCACCCGGACCGTCGACGTCCACGTGCGCCGGCTGCGGGCCAAGCTCGGCACCGAGCACGAGGCGCTGATCGGCACCGTGCGCAACGTCGGCTACAAGCTGGACCAGCAGGTCGCCGACGCGACGTCGGCCGCCGCGCGCGCCGAGGCCGATCCCGAGCTGGTCTGAGGCCGCGCTGACCGCACCCGCCGCCGTCCGGGACGTCGCCCGCCTCGACGCGGCCGACGTCCCCGCCGTGCTGTCGCTGCTGCGCGCCGCGGCGGCGGCCGACGGGGTGCGCCCGCTGTCGGAGGAGGCGGAGCTGCGGCTGCAGCACGGCGGCCCCGCGGGGGGCCGGGACGTACTGGCCGTGGCGGCGGACGGCGAGCCGGCCGGCTACGCCCGGTTCGAGGGCGGCGACGACGGCGGGGACGCCGAGGCGGAACTGGTGGTCGCGCCGCGGCACCGCCGGCGCGGGGTCGGCCGCGCCCTGCTGAGCCACCTCGAGGAGCTGGCCGGCGACCGCCCGCTGCGGGTGTGGGCGCACGGCGACCTGCCCGGGTCCGCCGAGCTGGCCGCCCCCCGCGGCTACCGGCGGGCCCGCGTGCTGCTGCAGATGCGCCGCGACCTCGCCGGCGTCGACCCCGCCCCCCGGCCGGCCCTCCCCGACGGCGTGCACGTGGCGGCCTTCCGGCCCGGCCGCGACGAGGCCGCCTGGCTGCGGGTGAACGCACGCGCCTTCGCCACCCACCCCGAGCAGGGCAGCTGGACGTCGGAGGACCTGCGGCTGCGCGAGGCCGAGGCCTGGTTCGACCCGGCCGGGTTCTTCCTCGCCTGGCGGGGCGACCCGGACGCCGGCGGCACGCTGCTCGGCTCGCACTGGACGAAGGTGCACCCGGCCGGCGACGAGGGGCCGGAGCCGGTGGGGGAGGTCTACGTCCTCGGCATCGACCCCGACGCCCAGGGCCTCGGCCTCGGCCGGGCTCTGACCGACCTGGGGCTGGCGCACCTGCGCGGCCGCGGGCTGGGCCAGGTCCTCCTCTACGTCGAGGAGGACAACACCGCCGCGGTGGCGCTGTACGAGCGCAGCGGCTTCACCCGGTACGCCGTCGACGTCTCCTGGCGGCGCGCCTCCTAGTAGCGGTACGGCCCGGTTTCCAGGCCGACGCGCACACGTTCACCTGCTGGACGTGATCTGGTTCTCACCCGGTCGGAGAAGGCTCCGCTGCCGTTCACCCGTCGTTCACCGAGCGACCCGGAGTCGTCCATCTCCCCTCCTTAGCGTCGGTGCACGTTGGTTCCACGCTGCCCGGCATCGAGGTCCGGGCACTCCCCCGAAAGGCACTGACTTGAAGCTGCGCAGCAGCACGCGCACCCTCACCCTGTCCACGGCACTCGCCGCGACGCTGGCCCTGGCCGCGTGCGGCGCGTCCAACGAGGGGGAAGCCGCCGGCGGCGGGGGCGGCGGTGGCGGGACCACCGAGGAGCTGAGCGGCGACCTCGTCGGCGCCGGTGCCAGCAGCCAGCAGGCCGCCATGGAGGCCTGGCAGGCCGGCTTCGAGGGCGAGCAGCCCGGGGTCCAGTTCAGCTACGACCCCTCCGGCTCCGGCGCCGGCCGCGACGCCTTCACCGGCAACTCCGTCGACTTCGCCGGCTCCGACGCCGCGATGGACGACGAGGAGCTCGCGGCCGCCCAGGAGCGGTGCGGCGGCGGCGACGTCTTCGAGCTGCCCAACTACGTCTCGCCGATCGCGGTGATCTACAACGTCGAGGGCGTCGACGAGCTGAACCTCTCCCCGGCGACGATCGCCGGCATCTTCACCGGCGCCATCACCACCTGGAACGACCCGGCGATCGCGGCGGACAACCCCGACGCGACGCTGCCGGCCACCGCCATCACGCCGGTGCACCGCGCCGACGACTCGGGCACCACGGAGAACTTCACCGACTACCTGTTCCAGGCCGCCGGTGACGTGTGGACGAGCGAGCCCGACGGCGAGTGGCCGCTCGAGGGCGGCGAGGCCGGGAACCAGACCTCCGGCATGGTCGACCTCGTGGGCCAGGTGCCCGGCGCCATCGGCTACGCCGACGCCAGCCGCGCCGGTGAGCTGGGCGTGGCCAACATCGCCGTGGGCGGGGAGTTCGTCGCCCCGTCGCCGGAGGCCGCCGCGGCCGTGGTCGAGAACAGCCCGGCCGTCGAGGGTCGTGGCGAGTACGACTTCGCCATCGAGGTGAACCGCCTGACGGAGTCCACCGACGAGTACCCGATCGTGCTGGTCAGCTACCACATCGGCTGCATCCAGTACGACGACGAGGAGACGGCGAACAACGTCAAGGCCTTCATGCAGTACGTGATCAGCGAGGACGGGCAGCAGGCCGCCGCCGAGAACGCCGGCAACGCCCCGATCTCGGACGCGCTGCGCGAAGAGGGACAGACCGCGGTCGACGCCATCAGCGCCGGCTGACCGGAGCAGCAGAGCACGCCGCGGTGGCCCGGGACGTCGGACGACGCCCGGGCCACCGCGCCGCCCAGCCGAGGGCGCCCCGAAGTCCCCACCTGATCGATCCCACGGAGCAGCGGTGACCGACACCAAGGCACCATCCGAGCCAGCGCCGCAGCGGGCCGTCCGCCGGCAGAGCGACCGCCTCTTCGCCGGCAGCGCCAAGGGCTCCGGCATCTTCATCCTCGTCGTCCTCGCCGGGGTGGCCGTCTTCCTCATCACCGAGGCCATCCCCGCCCTCACTGCCTCCTCCGACGACATCGCGGGAGGCGAGGGCTTCGGCGCCTACGTCTGGCCGCTGGTCGTCGGCACCCTGCTCGGCGCCGTGCTGGCGCTGCTGATCGCGACGCCGCTCGCGGTGGGGATCGCCCTGTACATCACGTACTACGCCCCCAAGCGCATCGCGGCGGGCCTGGGCTACGTCATCGACCTGCTGGCGGCCATCCCGAGCGTCGTCTACGGCTTCTGGGGCGTGGCCGTCCTGGCGCCGACCCTGGTCCCCTTCCACCAGTGGGCGGCCGACAACCTGAGCTGGATCCCGCTGTTCGCCGGCCCGGCCTCGACCAGCGGCCGCACGATGCTCACCGTCGGCGTGGTCCTCGCCGTGATGATCCTGCCGATCATCTCCGCGATCTCCCGCGAGGTCTTCGGTCAGGCGCCCGCGCTGCACCGGGAGGCGGCGCTCGCCCTCGGCGCCACCCGCTGGGAGATGATCAGGATGGCGGTCCTGCCCTACGGCCGGTCCGGCGTCATCGCCGGCGCCATGCTGGGCCTGGGCCGTGCGCTCGGCGAGACCATGGCCGTCGCGATCGTCCTCTCCGGCGGAGCCGCGGCCACGGTCAACCTGATCAGCAACAGCAACCCCTCGACGATCGCGTCCAACATCGCGCTGAGCTTCGCCGAGGCCAGCGGGCTCGAGGTCAACACCCTGATCGCCACCGGTCTGGTGCTGTTCATCATCACGCTGGCGGTCAACATGCTGGCGCGCTGGATCGTCAACCGTCGGGCCGAGTTCTCGGGAGCCAACTGATGAGCACCGCCACCCGCCCGGCACCCGAGGCGGCCGCCGAGCCGCGCCCCCCCGTCCGCGTCGAGCGCCGGCTGCCCCGCTACGCGCCGCTCGGCCTGTTCCTGATCGGCATCGCCCTCGGGGCCGTCCTGTCGGCGGTGACCGGGTTCAGCGTCACCTCCACCGTCATCTACGGCGTCATCTTCGGCACCGTGATCGTGTACGCCACCTCGCGGGCCGTGGAGGGCCGGCGCAAGGCCACCGACCGCCTGGTCACCTCCCTCGTCACCACCGCCTTCGGGATCGCGATGGTCCCGCTGGTCTCGCTGGTCTACACGGTGCTCGACCGCGGTCTGGCCCGGCTCGACGGCCAGTTCTTCACCAACTCGATGTTCCGGGTGGTCGGGGAGGGCGGCGGCGCCTACCACGCCATCCTGGGCACGCTGATCATCACGGTGCTGGCGACGGCCATCTCGGTGCCGATCGGCCTGTTGGCCGCGATCTACCTCGTCGAGTACGGCGCCGGCCGGCTCAAGAAGGCCATCACGTTCTTCGTCGACGTGATGACCGGCATCCCGTCGATCGTCGCCGGGCTCTTCGCGTTCGCCCTGTTCACGCTGGTGTTCGGCAACGACGTGCGCCTCGGGATCATGGGCGCGATCGCACTCGCGGTGCTGATGGTCCCCGTCGTGGTCCGCTCCTGCGAGGAGGTCCTCAAGCTCGTCCCGAACGAGCTGCGCGAGGCCAGCTACGCCTTGGGCGTGCCGAAGTGGCGGACGGTCGTCAAGGTGGTCCTGCCGACCGCGATCGCTGGACTCGGGACCGGCATCACGCTGGCCGTGGCCCGCGTCGTCGGCGAGACCGCGCCGCTGCTGGTCACGGTCGGGCTGATCACCGGCACGAACCTCAACCCCTTCGACGGGCGCATGGCGACCCTGCCTGTGTTCGCGTTCTACCAGCTGACCCAGCCGGGCACCCAGACGCAGGCGTACCTGGACCGGGCCTGGACGGCAGCCCTCCTGCTGATCATCCTGGTCATGGCGCTGAACGTCGTCGCCCGCTTGATCAGCCGCTTCTTCGCCCCCAAGACCGGTCGCTGACCGACCGACTGACCCGGAGGACACGCACGTGGCCAAGCGCATCGAGGTCTCGGACCTCAGCATCTACTACGGCAACTTCCTGGCCGTGGAGGGCGTCAACGTCGCCATCGAACCGCGCAGCATCACCGCGCTCATCGGCCCCTCGGGCTGTGGCAAGTCGACGTTCCTGCGGTCGCTCAACCGGATGCACGAGGTGCTCCCCGGCGCCCGCGTCGAGGGCAAGGTCGTCATGGACGGCCAGGACCTCTACGGCTCCGACGTCGATCCGGTGAACGTCCGCCGGCAGATCGGCATGGTCTTCCAGCGGCCCAACCCGTTCCCGACCATGTCCATCTACGACAACGTGCTGGCCGGCAACCGGCTCAACAGCAAGCGGATGAAGAAGGCGGAGGCCGACGACATCGTCGAGCGGTCGCTGCGCGGCGCCAACCTGTGGAACGAGGTCAAGGACCGGCTCGCCCGGCCCGGCTCGAGCCTGTCCGGTGGTCAGCAGCAGCGGCTGTGCATCGCCCGCGCGATCGCCGTGGAGCCCGACGTGCTGCTGATGGACGAGCCGTGCTCGGCACTGGACCCGATCTCCACGCTGGCGATCGAGGACCTGATGACCGAGCTCAAGGAGCAGTTCACCATCGTCATCGTCACGCACAACATGCAGCAGGCGGCGCGGGTGAGCGAGTCCACCGGCTTCTTCAACCTCAACGGGGTGGGCCAGCCGGGCCGGCTCATCGAGTTCAACCCGACCGAGAAGATCTTCGGCAACCCCGACCAGAAGGCGACCGAGGACTACATCTCCGGCCGCTTCGGCTGACAGAGGCCCCCCTACCCCCCGCCACTCGCAGGCTCGCGGCGGGACCCTGCAGGGGGGCCTTCAGCAGCTGACCGGCTGGGCGGGCGCCGGCGCGGCCGGCGCCGCGGCGGTGTCCGGCTCGGGGGCGGGTGCCGGCGGCGGGGCGACCTGCACCGGGACGACGGTCGAGTAGCCGGGGCCGATGACCAGCTGCACGGCACCGCCGATGGAGTCGCTGGGCTGCAGCACCGATCCGGGGACGGCGGCGGCGACGGTGCGCGCCGCCTCCTCGGCGCCCGGGCCGTAGCGGACGACGGTCTCGGTGATCGCGCCCAGCTCGTTCCCGACCTGCCCGACGCCGAAGCCCTGACCGCGCATCAGGTCGGCGACCGTGGCCGCCAGCCCGCTGGTGGCGGTGCCGTTGAGCACGTCGAGGGTCACCGCGTTCGGCGCGACGGTCAGCGGCTGCGGCGCCGGCTCGGACGGCGGCTGCTCGGCCGTGGGGGCGGCCGGCTCCGCGGCGGCGTCGTCCACCGGGGCCGCCGCCGGATCGGGCTGCGGGAGCCGGCCCTCGTCGATCACCTGGTCGAACAGCGCGCGGGTGCCGGCGCCGTCCAGCACCACGTAGGCCTGCTCGCTGCCCGCCGGCACGTAGCCGACCTGCGCCACGGGCAGGCCGCTGCGCTGCACCTGGTCCCCGGAGAGGTCCCCGAGGGTGCCGGCGAGCGAGCGCAGGTCGCCGAGGCTGGTGCCCTCGTCGACGGTGAGCGCGTCGGAGGCACGGGCGAGGAACGTCGTGAGGGTCACCGGGTTGCCGACCGTCCCCCACGACATCGCGGTCCGGAGCGTGGCGGTCAGCAGCACCTGCGCACGCTCGGCGACCGCGGCGCCCGTGACGTCGGCGCCGGCGTCCCCCGGGGTGAGGTAGGCCGAGGCCCGGTCGCCGGAGAGCCGGCTGCCCCCGGCCGCGAGCGGGCTGGCCGAGGCGGCCACCGCGTCGGTCACCGTGGGCAGGCAGACGTCGATCCCGCCCAGGGCGTCGACCATGCCGGGCAGCCGCCCGAGGTCCACGCCGAGGTAGTGGTCGACCCGCAGCCCGGAGACCTGCTGCACCGCGCGGACCATGCACGCCGGCCCGCCGTCGAGCAGCGCCGCGGCGAACGCCTCGGTCACCGGCTCGCGCACCTCCCCGTCGGCGTCCGCGCAGGCGGGGGTGTCCACGAGCGCGGTCGGGGGGATGCTCACCAGGACGGCGTGCTCCTCGTCGGGGCTGACGTGCGCCAGGAGCGTGGCCACGCCCGCGACGCCGTCCTGGCCGGGCAGGCCGGTGCCGACCACCAGGTAGGTGACCGCGCCCTCCTGCAGCTGCGGAGCCAGGACCTCGGCGCCCTGGGGGGCGAGGGCCTGCACCCGGCGGATGCCCTGGTCGACGTAGAAGTACAGGCCCAGGTGGTACACGACGACGAGGCCCACGAGCGCGAGCACGGCCAGGCCGGCGCGGATCAGCCGCCGGCGACCGGGACTGCGGGCGGCGCGCCGGGCGGCCCGGCGCTCGCGGGGGCCGGGCGGGGCGAGGCGGGTCGCGCCGGCCGGCGCGACGTC